>NZ_JBEYVJ010000001.1:0-84654 GCF_040643935.1 Kitasatospora sp. NPDC047058
CAGCTGACCGCCGACTGGTCCTGGCCCGCCGCCCTCTTCACCGAGGACGAGGTCCGCGCCCTGGCCGAGGCCTGGTTCGCGAGCCTGCGCGCCCTGGTCGCGCACACCGCGTCCCCCGAGGCCGGCGGTCTGACCCCGTCCGACGTGCGTCCGCTGGTCCCGGTCACCCAGGAGCAGATCGACCGGCTGGAGGCCGACCACGGCCGCCTCGCCGACCTGCTCCCGCTCTCCCCCCTCCAGCAGGGCCTGTACTTCCACGCCACCTACGACACCGACGCCCACGACGTCTACACCGTCCAACTCGCCCTCGACATCGAGGGCCCGCTGGAGGCCGCCGCCCTGCGCGCCGCCGCCGAGGCCCTGCTCACCCGGCACGAGACGCTGCGCGCCGCGTTCCGCGACGACTTCGGTCTGCCCTCCCCGGTCCAGGTGATCCCCGCCCGGGTCGAACTTCCCTGGCGCGAGGTCGACCTGACCGACGTGCCCGCCGACGGCCGGGCCGAGGCCGTCGCCGCCTGGACGGCCGCGGACCGCGCCGACCGCTTCGACCCGGCGCGCGCCCCGCTGATGCGGTTCGCCCTGCTCCGGACCGGCGCGGAGCAGCACCGGCTGGTCGTCACCAACCACCACATCCTGCTGGACGGCTGGTCCATGCCGGTCCTGGTGAAGGAGCTGTTCACGCTCTACGGCGGCGACGGCACCGCGCTGCCCCGGGTCACCCCGCACCGCGACTACCTGGGCTGGCTGGCCGGCCAGGACCGCGCCGCCGCCGAGGACGCCTGGCGGCAGCTGCTCGACGGACTGGCCGAACCCACCCTGGTCGCCCCCGCCGGCCGCGACGGCGGGCCGGGTGCGCCCGACCGGGTCACTGTCGACCTGCCGGCCGGGCTCACCGCGCAGCTCACCGAGCTGAGCCGGGCCCGCGGCACCACCCTCAACACCCTGCTGCAGGCCGCCTGGGCGCTGGTCCTCGGCCAGCTCACCGGCCGGGACGACGTGGTCTTCGGCGGCACCGTCTCCGGCCGCCCGCCGCAGGTCCCCGGCATCGAGTCGATGGTCGGCCTCTTCATCAACACCCTGCCGGTGCGGGTCACCCTCGACCCGGCCGAGACCCTCGGCGCGCTGCTGCACCGCCTCCAGGACCAGCAGGCCGCCCTGATGGACCACCAGTACCTCGGTCTCACCGACCTCCAGCAGGCCGCCGGGCTCGGCGAACTCTTCGACACGCTGGTCGTGTTCGAGAACTACCCGCTGGACGCCGACGTGCTGGCGCTCGGTGGCGGGCTGCGCGTCACCGGCCTGGAGGGCCACGACGCGACGCACTACCCGCTGATCCTCACCGCCGTCCCCGGTGAGCGGCTCCAGCTGCGCCTGGACCACCGCGGCGAGCTCTTCGACGCCGCCGCCGCGCGCGCCCTGGTGGACCGGCTGGTCGGTGTCCTCACCGGCGCCCCGGAGCTCCTGGACGCGCCGGTCGGCCGGATCCCGCTGCTCGCCGCCGAGGAGCGGGAGCGGCTGCTGGCCGACTTCAACGACACCGCGCGCCCGGAGCAGAGCGCCGAGCCGGTGGTCACCCGGCTCTTCGCCGACCTGGCCGGCTGGGCGCCGGCCGCGGAGGCGGTCGCCTCGGCCACCGGCACCCTCTCGTACGGCGAGCTGGACGCCCGCGCCAACCGGCTCGCCCACAAGCTGCTGGCGGCCGGCGTGCGTGCCGAGGACCGGGTCGCGCTGCTGATGGAGCGCTCGCCGGAGCTGGTCGCGGCCGTGCTCGGCGTGCTCAAGGCCGGCGGCGCGTACGTGCCGCTCGACCCGCGCTTCCCGGCGTCCCGGATGCGGCACATCCTGGCCGAGACCGGCGCCACCGTGCTGGTCGCGGACACGGCCGACGCCGTCCGGCGGTTCCGCGACGGAGCCGACGCCGGGGACGACACCCGGGACGAGACCCGGGACGACACCCGGAACGACGACGGCAGCGGGGACGACGGCGGCCTCGGGCTGACCGTGATCGAGGCGGCCCCCGCCCTGGCCGAGGGCCCCGCCCACGACCCGGGCGTGACCGTCCGCCCGGACCAGCTGGCCTACGTGATGTTCACCTCCGGCTCGACCGGCCTGCCCAAGGGCGTCGGCGTCACCCACCGCGACATCGTGGCGCTCGCCGAGGACCGCCGCTTCGAGTCCGGGCACGAGCGGGTGCTGCTGCACTCGCCGACCGCCTTCGACGCCTCCACCTACGAGCTGTGGGTGCCGCTGCTCGGCGGCGGCCAGGTGGTGGTCGCCCCCGCCGGGGACCTCGACGCCGTCCGGCTGCGCGAGACCGTCACCCGGCACGGCGTCACCGCGCTGTGGCTGACGGCCGGCCTGTTCCGGCTGATCGCCGAGGACGGGCCCGGCTGCCTGGCCCGGGTCAGCCAGGTGTGGACCGGCGGCGACGTCGTGCCGGCCGCCGCGGTCCGCCGCGTCCTGGAGGCCTGCCCCGGCCTGACGGTCGTCGACGGCTACGGCCCCACCGAGACCACCACCTTCGCCACCACCCACCGGATCGGCTCCACCGCCGAGGTCCCCGCGTCCGTGCCGATCGGCCGCCCGCTGGACGGCATGCGGGTGTACGTGCTGGACGCGGCCCTGCGGCCCGTCCCGCAGGGCGTGGCCGGCGAGCTGTACATCGCCGGTGACGGCCTGGCCCGCGGCTACCTGGGCCGCCCCGGCCTGACCGCCGAACGCTTCACCGCCGACCCGTACGGCCCCGCCGGCACCCGGATGTACCGCACCGGCGACCTCGCCCGCTGGGCCCCCGACGGCACGGTCGACTACCTCGGCCGCACCGACGACCAGGTGAAGGTCCGCGGCTTCCGGATCGAGCTCGGCGAGATCGAGGCCGTGCTCGCCAGGCACCCCGCGGTCGCCCAGGTCTCCGCGGTGGTCCGCGAGGACACCCCCGGCGACCAGCGGCTCGTCGCCTACGTCGTGCCCGTGCCCGGGGCCGAGCCGTCCCCCGCCGAGCTGCGCGCACACGCCGCCGAGGGCCTGCCCGGCTTCATGGTGCCCTCCGCCCACGTCCTGCTGGCCGCGCTGCCGCTGACCGGCAACGGCAAGGTCGACCGGCGCGCCCTGCCCGCCCCCGCGCTCGCCGCCCCGGCCGCCGGCCGGGCCCCGCGCACCCCGCAGGAGGAGATCCTGGCCGGGCTGTTCGCCGACGTCCTCGGCCTGCCCGCGGTCTCCGTCGACGACGGCTTCTTCGACCTCGGCGGCCACTCGCTGCTCGCCACCCGCCTGGTCAGCCGGATCCGCCCGGTGTTCGGCGTGGAGCTGGCCGTCCGCACGCTCTTCGAGGCGCCCACCGTCGCCGAACTCGCCGAGCGGATCTCGGTCGCCGGGCAGGCCCGCGCCGCGCTCACCGCACGGCCGCGGCCGGAGGAGGTCCCGCTCTCCCCCGCCCAGCGCCGGCTCTGGTTCCTCAACCGCTTCGAGGACGCCGGTTCCTCCTACAACCTGCCGCTCGCGCTGCGGCTGGACGGCGACCTCGACGCGGGCGCGCTGCACGCCGCGCTCGGCGACGTCACCGCCCGGCACGAGAGCCTGCGGACCGTCTTCCCCGAGTTCGACGGCCGACCACGCCAGTGGGTGCTGCCGGCCGGGGTGTCCGCCCCCGCCCTGCCGGTCACCGAACTCCCCGACGCCGACGGCGCGTTGAACGCGGCGCTGGCCGCGGCGGTGGCCGAGGGCTTCGACCTGACCACCCAGCCCCCGCTGCGGGCCCGGCTGTTCCGGATCTCCGCCACCGACCACGTGCTGCTCGTGGTGCTGCACCACATCGCCGGCGACGGCTGGTCGCTGGCCCCGTTCGCCCGCGACCTGGGCACCGCCTACGACGCCCGGCGGGCCGGCACCGCCCCCGGCTGGGAGCCGCTGCCGGTCCAGTACGCCGACTACACCCTCTGGCAGGCCGAGGTCCTCGGCGAGGAGAGCGACCCGGCGAGCCCGCTGGCCCGGCAGATCGAGCACTGGGGCAGCACGCTGGCCGGCCTGCCCGAGGAACTGGCCCTGCCCACCGACCGGCCGCGCCCGGCCGACGTCAGCTACCGCGGCGCGTCCGTGCCGCTGGCCCTGTCCGCCGAGGTGCACGAGCGGGTCGCCGCCGTGGCCCGCGCCCACGACGCCAGTGTCTTCATGGTCGTCCAGGCCGCCGTGGCCGCCCTGCTGAACCGGCTCGGCGCGGGCGAGGACATCCCGCTCGGCAGCGTCGTCGCCGGCCGCACCGACGAGGCCCTGGACGAGCTGGTCGGCTTCTTCGTCAACACCCTGGTGCTGCGCACCGACCTCTCCGGCGACCCGACCTTCGCCGAGCTCCTGGCCCGCGTCCGGGAGGCCGACCTCGCCGCGTACGCCCACCAGGACGTGCCGTTCGAGCGTCTGGTCGAGGTGCTCAACCCGGTCCGCTCGCTGGCCCGGCACCCGCTGTTCCAGGTCATGCTCGCCTTCCAGAACAACGCCGAGGCCACCCTGGACCTGGACGGGCTGCGCGCCACCGCGCTGCCGGTGCGCCTGTCCGCCGCCAAGTTCGACCTGCTGTTCTCGCTGGAGGAGACCTTCACCGCGGACGGCGCCCCGGCCGGTCTGACCGGGGTGCTGGAGTACTCCGCCGACCTGTTCGACCGCGGCAGCGCCGAGACCGTCGGCGAGCGGCTGGAACTGCTGCTCGCCGCCGTCACCGCGGACCCCGACCGCCCGGTCACCGCCGTCGACGTGCTCACCGCGGCCGAGCGCGACCGCGTCCTGGGCAACTGGAACGACACCCGCCGCGAGGTCGCCGAGGCCACCGTGCCCGCACTGTTCGAGGCCCGGGCCGCCCGCACCCCGGACGCCCCGGCCGTCCTGCACGCCGGCACCGAACTGGCCTACGGCGAGCTGAACGCGCGCGCCAACCGGCTGGCCCGGCTGCTGGTCGCCGAGGGCGCCGGCCCCGAGCGGTTCGTCGCCCTGACGCTGCCGCGCACCGCCGACCTGATCGTGGCGCTGCTCGCCGTCCTCAAGTCCGGCGCCGCCTACCTTCCGGTCGACCCCGGCTACCCGGCCGACCGGATCGGCTACATGCTGGCCGACGCCCGGCCCGCGCTGGTCCTCAGCACCGGCGAGGCCGCCGGCGTGCTGCCCGAGGGCGCCCGCACCCTGCTGCTGGACGACCCCGCCGTCCGGCAGCGGCTCGCCGGCCTGGCCGGCACCGACCTCACCGACGCCGAGCGCAACCGGCCGCTGGACGTGCGCCACCCCGCGTACGTGATCTACACCTCCGGCTCCACCGGCCGCCCCAAGGGCGTGGTGGTCCCCCACCGCAACGTCGCCGACTTCGCCGCCTGGGCGGCCGCCGACCTCGGCCCCGACCGGCTCTCCGACGTGCTCGCCGCGACCTCGCTCAACTTCGACGTCTCGGTCTTCGAAATCCTCGGCCCGCTGCTCTCCGGCGGCCGGATCGAACTCGTCCGCGACGTGCTGGCCCTGCTCGACGTGCCCGAGGGCCGGCACTACAGCCTGATCAGCGCGGTGCCCTCGGCCCTCGCGCACACCCTCGGCCAGGCCGGCGCCCCGCGCTTCGGCGCCGACCTCGTCGTGCTGGCCGGCGAGGGCCTCCCGGCCCACACCGCCGACGCCATCCGGGCCGCCGTGCCCGGCGCCGGGATCGCCAACATCTACGGCCCGACCGAGGCCACCGTCTACGCCACCGCCTGGTACGGCGGCGCCGGATCCGCCGGACGGACCCCGCCGATCGGCCGGCCCCGGCAGAACACCCGGGCCCTGGTCCTGGACGCGGGCCTGCGCCCCGTCCCGCCGGGCGTGCCCGGCGAGCTGTACCTGGCCGGCGAGGGCCTGGCCCGCGGCTACCTCGGCCGCCCCGGCCTGACCGCCGAACGCTTCACCGCCGACCCGTACGGCCCCGCCGGCAGCCGGATGTACCGCACCGGCGACCTGGTCCGCTGGACCGCCGACGGCGAGCTGGAGTACCTCGGCCGGACCGACTTCCAGGTCAAGGTCCGCGGCTTCCGGATCGAGCTCGGCGAGATCGAGGCCGCGCTCGCGAAGCACCCGTCGGTGGCCCGGGTGGCCGTGCTGGTCCGCGAGGACACCCCCGGTGACCAGCGGATCGTCGCCTATACCGTCCCGGCCGGCGAGCCCGCCGACCCGGCCGCCCTGCGCGCCCACGTGGCCGCCGCGCTGCCCGAGTACATGGTCCCGGCCGCGTTCGTCACCCTGGCCGCGCTGCCGCTCAACCCGAACGGCAAGCTGGACCGGCGCGCCCTGCCCGCCCCCGACTTCGGGGCCGCGGCCGGCGCCGGGCGGGCACCGCGCACCCCGCAGGAGGAGCAGCTCACCGCGCTTTTCGAGGAGGTGCTCGGCGTCGCCGGGGTCTCCGTCGACGACGGCTTCTTCGACCTCGGCGGCCACTCGCTGCTCGCCACCCGGGTGGTCAGCCGGATCCGCACCCTGTTCGGCGCCGAACTCCCCGTCCGCGCCCTGTTCGAGACCCCGACCGTGGCCGCGCTCGCCGAGCGGATCGGCGCCGCGGCCCGGGCCCGCCGGCCGCTGGCCGCCCGGGTCCGCCCGGAGTCCGTCCCGCTCTCCGCGGCCCAGCGCCGGCTCTGGTTCCTCAACCGCTTCGAGCAGCGCACCGGCACCTACAACCTGCCGCTCGCCGTCCGTCTCACCGGCACGCTGGACGAAGCGGCGCTGCGGGCCGCGCTCGGCGACCTGACCGACCGGCACGAGAGCCTGCGCACCGTCTTCCCCGACACCGACGGCCACCCGCGGCAGCAGGTCCTCGCCGCCGGTGCCGCCCGGCCGGAGCTGACCACCGCCCCGTACAGCGCGGAGGCGCTCGCCGCGGCCGCCGCGCACGACTTCGACCTCGCGAGCGAAATCCCGCTGCGCGCACGGCTGTTCACCGCGGACGAGCGGACCCACGTGCTGCTCCTCGTGCTGCACCACATCGCCGGCGACGGCTGGTCGATGGCCCCGCTGGCCAGCGACCTCGCCACCGCCTACGCGGCCCGACTGGACGGCCGCGCACCGGAGTTCACCCCGCTGCCGGTCCAGTACGCCGACTACACGCTCTGGCAGGCCGAGGTCCTCGGCGAGGAGCACGACCCGGCGAGCGAACTCGCCCGGCAGACCGGCTACTGGCAGCAGACCCTGGCCCGCCTCCCCGAGGAACTGGCCCTGCCCACCGACCGGCCGCGCCCCGCCGAGCTCAGCTTCCGCGGGAACACCGTGCCGCTGCGGCTGCCCGCCGAGGCGCACGCCCCGCTGGCAGCACTGGCCCGGGAGGCCAACGCCAGCGTCTTCATGGTCGTCCAGGCCGCCCTGGCCGCCCTGCTCGGCCGGCTCGGCGCCGGTGAGGACGTCCCGATCGGCTCGCCGATCGCCGGCCGCACCGACGAGGCGCTCGACCGCCTGGTGGGCTGCTTCGTCAACACCCTGGTGCTGCGCACCGACCTGTCCGGCGACCCGACCTTCCGGGAGCTGGTCGAGCGCGTCCGGGAGACCGACCTCGCCGCGTACGCCCACCAGGACGTGCCCTTCGAGCGGCTGGTCGAACTGCTCAACCCCGAGCGCTCGCTGGCCCGGCACCCGCTGTTCCAGGTGATGCTGTCGTTCCAGAACAACGCGGCCGCCGCCCTGGAGCTGCCGGGCCTCACCGTCGAGCCGCACGAGGCCGTGGTGGACGGCGCCAAGTTCGACCTCTCCTTCCAGCTCGCCGAGGAGTACGCCGCCGACGGCGGCCCCGCCGGCGTGGCCGGCCGGATCGAGTACGCGACCGACCTGTTCGACCGGGAGACCGTGGCCGGGCTCGCGGACCGGTTCACCCGCGTCGTGACCGCCCTGGTCACCGCGCCGGACCGGGCCCTGTCCGAGCTCGACGTGCTGACCGCCGAGGAGCGCGGGCAGCTGCTCGTGACCTGGAACGACACCGCCCACCCGGTGCCCGCCACCACCCTGCCCGCGCTGTTCGAGGCCCAGGCCGCCCGCACCCCCGACGCCACCGCCCTGGTGGCCGGCGAGGAGCGGCTGAGCTTCGCCGCGCTGGACGCCCGCGCCAACCGGCTGGCCCGGCTGCTGGCCGGCCGGGGCGTCGGCCCGGAGCGGTTCGTCGCCGTCGCCCTGCCCCGCACCGCGGACCTCATCGTCGCGCTGCTCGCGGTGATGAAGGCCGGCGCCGCCTACGTCCCGGTCGACCCGGCCCTCCCGGCCGGGCGGATCGCCCAGCTGCTCGACGACGCCGGCACCGCCGCCGTCATCACCGGAGCTGGCGCCCGCGACGCGCTGCCCGCCGACCGCGGCGGCCTGCGCATCGACCTGGAGTCCCCGGCGGTCGTCCACCGGCTGCGCGAGCTGCCCGCCACCGCGCCCACCGACGCCGACCGCACGGCCGCCCTGGCGCCCGCGCACCCGGCGTACGTCATCCACACCTCCGGCTCGACCGGGAAGCCGAAGGGCGTCGTCGTCCCGCACGCGGGGCTCGGCAACCTATTCCACCACCACTTCGGCGAGCTGTACGCGGCCGAGACCGCAGCGGCCGGCCGGCCGCTGCGGGCGGCGCTCACCGCCGCCGTCTCCTTCGACGCCTCGCTCGACCCGCTGCTGTGGCTGGTCGCCGGGCACGAACTGCACGTCGTGGACGACGACACCCGCCGCGAGCCGGCGGCCCTGATCGGGTACGTCCGGGAGCACGGCATCGACTTCCTGGAGCTCACCCCGTCCTACGCCGAGCAGCTCGTCGAGCACGGCCTGGTCCGGGACGAGACGGCCCGGCCGCGGATCCTCGCCCTCGGCGGCGAGGCGGTCGGCGAGGCGCTGTGGCAGGAGCTCGCCCGCACCCCGGGCGTCACCGGCTACAACCTGTACGGTCCCACCGAGGCCACCATCGACAGCCTCACCACCCGCACCACCGACACCGACCGCCCGCTGGTCGGCCGGCCGGTCGGCAACGCCCGCGCCTACGTGCTGGACGCCGCGCTGCGGCCGGTCCCGGCGGGTGTCGCGGGAGAGCTCTACCTCGCCGGCGCCGGTCTGGCCCGCGGCTACCTCGGCCGCCCCGACCTCACCGCCGAACGCTTCACCGCCGACCCGTACGGCCCCGCCGGCACCCGCATGTACCGCACCGGCGACGTGGTCCGGTGGACCCGGGACGGGCAGATCGAGTACCTCGGCCGCTCCGACGACCAGGTCAAGATCCGCGGCTTCCGGATCGAGCTGGGCGAGATCGAGACCGTCCTGGCCCGGTACGAGGGCGCCGAGCGGTCGGCCGTGGTCGTCCGCGAGGACCAGCCGGGTATCAAGCGCCTGGTCGCCTACGTCGTCCCGCGCGGCGGGGACCTGGACGAGGCCGTGCTGCGCGCCCACCTCGCGGCGGCACTGCCCGGGTACATGGTCCCGTCGGCTTTCGTCGCGCTCGACGAGCTGCCGCTGACCGCCAACGGCAAGCTCGACCGCCGGGCCTTGCCCGCCCCCGAGTACACCGGCACCGGCCAGGGGCGGCAGCCCGGAACGGCGGCCGAGGAGATCCTCTGCGGGATCTACCGCGAACTGCTCGGCGTGGACACGGTGTCCGTCGAGGACAGCTTCTTCGAACTCGGCGGCGACAGCATCGTCTCCATCCAGCTGGTCAGCCGCGCCCGCAAGGCCGGCCTGGTCCTCACCGCCCGCGAGGTCTTCCAACACCGCACCCCCGAAGCCCTCGCCGCCGTCGCCACCACCACCGACACCCTGCCCACCGAGGAAAGGGCAGCCGGGCTGGGCCTCGTCCCCGAAACCCCGATCACCGCCTGGCTGCGCCAACTCGGCGGACCCGTCGACGGGTTCAACCAGTCCATGCTGGTGCAGACGCCCGCCGACGCCACCCACGAGCAGCTCACCGACGCCCTGCAGACGCTGCTCGACCACCACGACGCACTCCGCGCCCGCCTGATCCGCAGCACCGAAGCCTGGAACCTCGACATCCCCGCCCCCGGCACCCTCCGCGCCGGCGACCTGCTCCACCACGCCACCGCCGACCTCACCACCGAAGCCCGCGCCGCCCAGCTGCGGCTCGACCCCGACGCCGGCGTCATGCTCCAGGCCGTCTGGTTCCAGACCGAGAACCGCCTGCTGCTCACCGCCCACCACCTCGTCGTCGACGGCGTCTCCTGGCGGATCCTGCTCCCCGACCTCGCCCACGCCTACAACCGCGTTCCCCTGGAACCCGTCCCCACCTCCTTCCGCCGCTGGGCCCAGCAGCTCACCACCCTCGACCGCAGCAACGAACTCCCGCTCTGGCAAGCCCAGCTGACCGGCCCCGACCCACTCATCGGCACCCGCCCCCTCGACCCGCAGACCGACACCGCCGCCACCGTCCGACACCTCTCACTCACCCTCCCCACCGAGGTCACGGCCCCCCTGCTCACCGACACCGCCGCCCGCTACCGCGCCACCGTCAACGACGTCCTCCTCACCGGCTTCGCCCTCGCCGTCAACACCTGGCGCGCCACCGCCACCACCCAGGTCCTCGTGGACCTCGAAGGCCACGGCCGCGAACCCGTCATCCCCGGCGCCGACACCTCCCGCACCACCGGCTGGTTCACCAGCCTCTTCCCCGTCCGCCTCGACCCCGGCACCACGCACCCCGGCACCGGTCTCGGCAGCGCACTCAAGGCCGTCAAGGAACAACTCCACGCCCTCCCCGACAACGGCATCGGCTACGGCCTCCTCCGCCACTCCGACACCGGCACCACCCTCACCCACCTCCCCACCCCCCAGATCGGCTTCAACTACCTCGGCCGCTTCAACGCCACCACCGGAGACGCCACCGACTGGGCCCTGTGCACCGACGCCGACCTCGGCGACGGCCGCGACCCGGCGATGCCGCTGGCCCACGCGATCGAGCTGAACGCCGTCACTCTCGACCACCCCGACGGCCCGCAGCTGACCGCCGACTGGTCCTGGCCCGCCGCCCTCTTCACCGAGGACGAGGTCCGCGCCCTGGCCGAGGCCTGGTTCGCGAGCCTGCGCGCCCTCGCGGCGACCACCGACGGCGGTCTCACCCCCTCGGACGTCCGTCCGCTGGTCGCCTCCGTCACCCAGGAGCAGATCGACCGGCTGGAGGCCGAGCACGGCCGCCTCGCCGACCTGCTCCCGCTCTCCCCGCTCCAGCAGGGCCTGTACTTCCACGCCACCTACGACACCGACGCCCACGACGTCTACACCGTCCAGCTCGCCCTCGACATCGAGGGCCCGGTGGACCGGTCGGCCCTTCGGGCCGCGCTGCACACCCTGCTCACCCGGCACGCCAACCTGCGCGCCGCGTTCCGTCACGACGGCCTGGACACCCCGCTCCAGGTGATCCCGGCCCGGGTCGAACTTCCCTGGCACGAGGTCGACCTAGGCCACCTGCCCGCGGCGGACCGCGCAGCGGCGGCCGACCGGCTGACCGCCGAGGACCGCACCCGGCGCTTCGACCTCGACCGGCCGCCGCTGATGCGGTTCACCCTGGTCAGCACCGCCGCCGACCGGCACCGGCTGCTCGTCAGCCACCACCACCTGCTGCTGGACGGCTGGTCCATGCCGGTCCTCCTCGGCGAGCTGTTCACCCTGTACGGCGCCGCCGGCGACAGCGCCACGCTGCCCCGGGTCACCCCGTACCGCGACTACCTGGGCTGGGTCGCCGGCCAGGACCGCGCGGCCGGCGAGGCCGCCTGGCGGCAGGTGCTCGACGGGCTGGAGGAGCCGACCCTGCTCGCCGCCCCCGACGCCTCCCGGGCACCGGTGCTGCCGGTCCGCACCCGCCTGGAGCTGCCGGAGGCGGAGACCGCGGCGCTGGCGCGCTGGGCTCGCGAGCGCGGGGTCACCGTCAACACCGTCGTGCAGGCCGCCTGGGCCATCGTGGTCGGCCGGCTCACCGGCCGGGACGACGTGGTCTTCGGCGGCACCGTCTCCGGTCGCCCGCCGCAGGTGCCGGGCGTCGAGTCGATGGTCGGCCTCTTCATCAACACCCTGCCGGTGCGGGTCACCCTCGACCCGGCGGAGACCTTCGGTGCCCTGCTGGAGCGGCTCCAGGACCAGCAGGCCGGTGTGATGGACCACCAGTACCTTCCGCTCGCCGACCTCCAGCGGATCGCCGGGCTCGGCGAACTCTTCGACACGCTCGTCGTGTTCGAGAACTACCCGCTGGACGCCGACGGGCTGCGCACCGCGGCCGGCGGGCTGGGCATCGTGGGCGGCGACAACCACGAGTCCACCCACTACCCGCTCAGCCTGACCGTCAGCCTGGGCCGGGCCCTCGGCCTGGACCTCGCCCACCGTCCGGACGTGCTCGACCAGGACCGGGTGGACGCGCTGACCGCCGCCTTCGTCCGGCTGCTCGGCGAGGCCGCCGCGCAGGCCGACCTGCCGGTCGGGCGGCTGCGGCCGGCCGACGACGGCGCCGAGGAGCGCATCCTCGGCGCGTGGGCCGGCCAGGCCGTCGCCGAGCCGGGGCACGACCCGCTGATCGACCGGTTCACCCGCCAGGCGGCCGCCACCCCGGACGCCACCGCCGTGGCCGGCGGCGACGAGCGGCTCAGCTACGCCGAGCTCGACGCCCGCTCCAACCGGCTGGCCCGGCTGCTGGTGGCGCGCGGCGCCGGCCCCGAGGGCTACGTCGCGGTCGCGCTGCCGCGCTCGGTGGACCTCCTCGTCGCCCTTCTCGCCGTCCTCAAGTCCGGTGCCGGCTACGTCCCGCTGGACCCCGAGCACCCGGCCGAGCGCCTGCGCTACGTCCTCGACGACGCTCGCCCGTCCCTGCTGCTCACCACCGGGGTGACGGCTGCGGACCTGCCCGGCACCCCGGCCGTGTTCGTCGACGACCCCGCCCTCGGCACCCAGCCGTCCGGGCCGCTCCCGCTCACCGGCGACGGGCGCTCCCCCGCCTACGCGATCTACACCTCCGGCTCCACCGGCCGCCCCAAGGGCGTCGTCGTCCCCCGCGCGGCACTCGACAACTTCCTCACCGACATGACCGCGCGCGTCCCGATGGACGGCACCGACCGGCTCATCGCCGTCACCACCGTCTCCTTCGACATCGCCGCCCTGGAGCTCTACCTCCCCCTGCTCGCCGGGGCCACCGTCGTCATCGCGGGCAAGGACGAGGTCCTCGACCCCGAGGCCCTCGCCGCCCTGATCGCCCGGCACGACGGCACCGTCCTCCAGGCCACCCCCTCGCTCTGGCAGGGCCTCACCGCCCAGGCACCGCAGGCGCTCCACGGCCTGCGGATGCTGGTCGGCGGCGAAGCCGTCCCCGGCGCACTCGCCGAGGCCATGGCGAAGACCGGACGCTCCGTCCTCAACGTCTACGGACCGACGGAGACCACGATCTGGTCCACCACCGCCGTCCTCGACGGCACCGCGACCAGCCCGTCCATCGGCCGCCCGATGCTCAACACCCACGCCTATATCCTCGACTCCGCCCTGCGCCCGGTCGACGCCGGCGTGCCCGGCGAGCTCTACCTCGCCGGTGCCGGCCTCGCCCGCGGCTACCTGGGCCGCCCCGGCCTGACCGCCGAGCGGTTCACCGCCGACCCGTACGGCGCGGCCGGCAGCCGGATGTACCGCACCGGCGACCTCGCCCGCTGGGCCCCGGACGGCACGATCGACTACCTCGGCCGCACCGACTTCCAGGTCAAGGTCCGCGGCTTCCGGATCGAGCTGGGCGAGATCGAGGCGGTGCTGACCGGCCACGAGGACGTCGCGCGGGCCGCCGTCGTCGTCCGCGAGGACCGCCCCGGCGTCAGGCTCCTCGTCGGCTACGTCGTCCCGGCCGACGGCCGGACACCCGACCCGGCCGGGCTCCGCGCCCACGCCGCCGCCGGACTCCCCGACTACATGGTCCCCGCCACCGTCGTCGTCCTCGACGCCCTCCCCCTGAACACCAACGGCAAGCTCGACCGCAAGCAGCTCCCCGCCCCCGACTTCACCGACCGCCCGGCCGGCCGCGCCGCCGCCACCGAGCGGGAGAAGCTCCTCGCCGCCCTCTTCGCCGAAGTCCTCGGACTCCCCGAGGTCGGCGCCGACGACAGCTTCTTCACCCTCGGCGGCGACAGCATCACCTCCGTCCAGCTGGTGGGCCGCGCCCGGCTGGCCGGCCTGGTGCTGACCCCGCGCGAGGTGTTCCGGCACAAGACGGTGGCGGCACTGGCCGCCGCCCTGCCCGAGTCCCCGGCCGATCCGGCGCTCGCGCCGGACCCGGAGGGCGCGGACCCGGCCGTCGGCGCCCTGCCGGCCACCCCGATCATCCGGTGGCTGCGCGAACTCGGCGGCAGGATAGACGGGTTCAACCAGTCGGTGCTGGCCCCGGTCCCCGGCGGCCTCACCGGGGAGGCGCTCCGCGCGGTGCTCCAGGCCGTCCTGGACCACCACGACGCCCTCCGGGCGCGCCTCGTCCGCACGTCCACCGCCTGGACCCTGGAGGTCCCGCCGAAGGGCGCGCTGCCGGCCGCGGCGGTCGTCCACCGGATCGACGTCGCGGGCCTGACCGAGGCCGGGACCGCCGCCCTGGTGGACGCCGAGGGCCGTGCCGCACAGGACCGGCTCGACCCGGACGACGGGCTGATGGTCCAGGCGGTCTGGTTCGACGCCGGACCGGAGGCTCCCGGCCGCCTGCTGCTGGTCCTGCACCACCTGGTGGTGGACGGCGTGTCGTGGCGGATCCTGATGCCCGACCTGATGCAGGCGTACGAGGCGGTGGCCGCCGGCCGCGAGCCCGTCCTGGAACCGGTCTGGACGTCCTTCCGTGCCTGGGCCCGCGGGCTGGCCCGCGCCGCCCTCGCCCCCGGACGCGCCGCCGAACTCCCGGTGTGGACGGGCATGCTGGCCGGCTACCAGGAACCCCCGCTGGGCACCCGGGCGCTGGACCCGGCCGTGGACGTGGCCGCCACCGCCCGGCAGCTCGGCCTGACGCTGCCGGCCGAGGTCACCGGGCCGCTGCTGACCACCGTGCCCACCGTGCTCGGCACCGGCGTCAACGAGGTGCTGCTCACCGCGTTCGCGCTCGCCGTCACCGCGTGGGACCACGGCCGCGGGCGGCAGCGCCCGGCCGGCGTCCTGCTCGACCTGGAGGGCCACGGCCGCGAGGAACTGCTCGCCGGCGTCCTGCCGGACGCCGACGTCTCGCGCACCGTCGGCTGGTTCACCAGCATGTTCCCGCTCCGGCTCGACCCCGGGGTGGCGGCCGCCGACTGGCCGGAGGTCCGGGCCGGTGGCCCCGCCGTCGGCACCGCGCTGGCCAACGTGGCCGGGCAGCTCGCCGCGCTGCCCGACAACGGCGCCGGCTACGGGCTGCTGCGCCACCTCAACCCGGAGACGGCCGACGTGCTCGCCGCGCTGCCCGTCCCCCAGATCGGCTTCAACTACCTGGGCCGGTTCGGCGCCGGGGACGGCGAGGACGACGGCGACGGCGGTCTGGGCGGCAGCGACGCCGCGATGCCCGCCGGACACGCCCTGGAGCTCAACTCGCTGGCCCAGGACCGCCCCGACGGCCCGCACCTGGTGGCGTCCTGGAGCTGGCCGGACGGCCTGTTCACCGACGACGAGGTCCGCGGTCTCGCCGAGGCCTGGTTCACCGCCCTGCGCGGGCTGGTCGCCCACGCCGCGCACCCGTCGGCCGCCCCGGTCCGGCCGGTGCCGCCGCGGCCCGCGACCACGGAGCCCGCACCGCTGCTGGACCTCGACCAGGACGAGATCGACGCGTTCGAAGAAGACTTCGAATTCTGAGTGGAGAGAGAGACATGACCAAGGTGAAGCCGCGCATCGAGAGCATCCTGCCGCTCTCTCCGCTCCAGCAGGGCCTGCTGTTCCATGCGCAGTACGACGCCCAGGGCCCCGACGTCTACACCATGCAGCTCGCCCTCGACATCGAGGGCGACGACCTCGACGTCGAGGCGCTGCGGGGGGCCTGCGCCGCCCTGCTGCGCCGGCACGCCGGGTTGCGGGCCTCGTTCCGCCACCGCCAGAACGGCGAGCCGGTCCAGCTGATCCCGTTCGAGGTGGCGCCCGACTTCACCCTGGTCGACCTCACCGCCCGACCACCGCAGGAGTGGGAACGGGCCGCCGGGGAGGTCGCCGCCGGGGACCGCGCCCGCCGCTTCGACCTCGCCCGACCACCGCTGATCCGCTTCACCCTGGTCTCCGGCGGCACCGACGGGCACGACGGCGGGACCACCGGCCGGCACCGGTTCCTGATCACCGCGCACCACATCCTGATCGACGGCTGGTCCCGGGCCCTGCTGGTCGGGGAGCTCTTCGAGCTGTACGGGCTGCTGCGGCGCGGTTCCGACGAGCGCGCCCTGCCCGCCGTCACCCCCTACCGCGACTACCTCGGCTGGGTGGCCGCGCAGGACCGGGGCGCGGCCGAGTCGGCCTGGCGGCAGGTGCTGGACGGGCTGGAGGAGCCGACCCTGCTCGCCGCCCCGGACCCGGCCCGCGAGCCGGTCGCCCCGGTGACCACCCGGGTCGAGCTGCCCGCCGCCGCGACCGCCGCCCTCGTCGGCTGGGCCCGCCGGCTCGGGGTGACCGTCAACACCGTGGTCCAGGCCGCCTGGGCGATCACGCTCGGCCGGCTCACCGGCCGCGACGACGTGGTGTTCGGCGGCACCGTCTCCGGCCGCCCGCCGCACCTGCCCGGCGTGCAGTCCATGATCGGCCTGTTCATCAACACCCTGCCGGTCCGGGTCGCCCTCGACCCGGCCGAGCCGGTCGGCGCCCTCCTGGAGCGGCTCCAGGACCAGCAGGCCGGCCTGATGGACCACCAGTACCTCGGGCTGGGCGACATCCAGCGCCTGGTCCCGGGCGGCGGCGAACTCTTCGACACCCTGCTGGTCTTCGAGAACTACCCGGTGGACACCGAGGGCCTGCGCCGTTCCGCCGGCGGGCTCGGCGTCGTGGACGGCCACAGCCACGAGGGCACCCACTACCCGCTGAGCCTGCTGGCCCACGTCGGCGACGTCCTCGCCCTGGAGCTGAGCCACCGTCCCGACCTCCTCGACCGGCCCGCCGCCGAGGCCGTCGGCGCCGACGTGCTGCGGCTGCTCGCCGCGCTGCCCGGCGCCGAGGCCACCCCGGTGGGCCGGCTGGAGCTGCTCACCGCGGAGGAGCGGACCCTCGTCCTCGGCACCTGGAACGACACCGCGCACGCCGGCGACCTGCTGCCGCTGCCCGCCCTGTTCCGGCGGACCGCCGACCGGCACCCCGGCACCGTCGCCGTCCAGTACGCCGGGCAGCGCCTGACCTACCGCGAGCTCGACGCCGCCGCGAACCGGCTGGCCCGGCTGCTCGCCGCCCGCGGCGCGGGCCCCGAGCGGATCGTGGCCCTGGCCCTGCCCCGCTCGGTCGAGCTCGTCGTCGCCCTGTGGGCCGTGCTGAAGTCCGGTGCCGCCTACCTGCCGGTGGACGCCGGGTACCCGGCCGAGCGCATCGCCCACATGCTCGGCGACGCCCGCCCCGTCCTCGTCCTCACCGACACCACCACCCGGCCGGTCATCGAGTCCGCGGCCCCCGGGGCCGGCGAGCGGCTGCTGCTGCTGGACGACCCGGCGACGGCGACCGCGCTCGCCGGCCTCTCCGGTGCCGAGGTGACCGACGCCGACCGCACCGCACCGCTCACCCCGCTGTCCCCCGCCTACGTCATCTACACCTCGGGCTCCACCGGCCGCCCCAAGGGCGTCACCATGCCCGGCGCCCCGCTCGCCAACCTGATCGGCTGGCACGAGGCGGAGCTGCCCGGCGGCTCCGGGGTGCGCACCGCCCAGTTCACCGCGATCAGCTTCGACGTCTCCGCGCAGGAGCTCCTCTCCAGCACCCTGAGCGGCCGCACGCTGGTCGTCCCCGACGAGGACACCCGCCGGGACCCGGCCGCCTTCGTCCGCTGGCTCGACGAGCAGCTGATCGACGAGGTGTACGCGCCCAATCTCGTGCTCGACGCCCTGTGCGAGGAGGCCGTCGGCCAGGGCCTGGAGCTGCCGGCCCTGCGCCACCTCGCCCAGGCGGGCGAGGCGCTCGTCCTCAGCAAGCGGATCCGCGACTTCCACCACGGCACCGGCCGCCTCCTGCACAACCACTACGGCCCGACCGAGACCCACGTCGTCACCGCCGTCACGCTCCCCGCCGACGTCGACGCCTGGCCCGACCGCCCCACCATCGGCCGCCCCATCCGCAACACCCGCACCTACGTGCTGGACGGCGCGCTCCGCCCGGTCCGGCCCGGCGTGCCCGGCGAGCTCTACCTCGCCGGCGCGGCCCTGGCCCGCGGCTACCTCGGCCGCCCCGGCCTCACCGCCGAACGCTTCACCGCCGACCCATACGGCCCGCCCGGCAGCCGGATGTACCGCACCGGCGACGTGGTCCGCTGGACGCCCGACGGCGAGCTGGACTACCTCGGCCGCTCCGACCACCAGGTGAAGATCCGCGGCTTCCGGATCGAGCTCGGCGAGATCGAGGCCGCGCTCACCGGCCACCCGGCGATCGCCCAGGCCGCGGTGCTCGCCCGCGAGGACCGGCCCGGCCTCAGGACCATCGCCGCCTACCTGGTACCCGCCGACGGCCACACCGTCCCCGGCTCCGACGCGCTCCGCGCCCACCTCGCCGGCCTGCTGCCCGACTACATGGTCCCCGCCGCCTACGTCACGCTGGCCGCCCTGCCGCTGACCCCCAACCGGAAGCTGGACCGCCGCGCCCTGCCCGTCCCCGAGGGCTCCTCCTCCGGCCTGGCACCGCGCACGGCCCGCGAGGCCGCCCTGTGCGCCCTCTTCGCCGAGACCCTCGGAGTGGAACGGGTCTTCGCCGACGACGGCTTCTTCGACCTCGGCGGCCACTCGCTGCTCGCCACCCGTCTGATCAGCCGGATCCGCTCCGAGCTCGGCGCCGAGCTGCCGGTCCGCGCGCTGTTCGAGGCGCCGACCCCGGTGGCCCTCGCCGAGCGGGTCGGCTCCGCCGGCCGGGCCCGGAAGGCGCTGACCGCCCGCCGGCGGCCGGCCGAGATCCCGCTCTCCCCCGCCCAGCGCCGGCTCTGGTTCCTCGGCCGGCTGGAGGACGCGGGCGGCAACTACAACCTGCCCCTGGCGATCCGGATCTCCGGCGAGCTGCACGTCCCGGCGCTGCGCGCGGCCCTCGCCGACGTGGTCGCCCGGCACGAGAGCCTGCGGACGGTCTTCCCGGACACCGACGGCCGGCCCCGTCAGCACGTCCTCGACCCGGCGGACGCCGTGCCGGCCGTCCCGGTGATCGGCGTCACCGAGGAGGAGCTGCCCCGCGCACTCGCCGCGACAGCCGCCCGGGACTTCGACCTGACCGGTGAACTCCCGCTCCGGGCCCGCCTGTTCGCCCTCAACGGCACCGAGTACGTGCTGCTGCTGGTGCTGCACCACATCGCCGCCGACGGCTGGTCGATGGCCCCGCTGGCCCGCGACCTGTCCACCGCCTACCGCGCCCGCCGCGAGGGCGCCGAACCCGGCTGGCAGCCGCTGCCCGTCCAGTACGCCGACTACACGCTCTGGCGCCAGGAGATCCTGGGCGACGAACACACCCCCGGCAGCGAACTCGCCCGCCAGATCGACCACTGGCGCACCACCCTCGCCGGCCTGCCCGACGAGCTCACCCTGCCCACCGACCGCCCGCGCCCGCCGGAGTCCAGCTACCGGGGCGACACGGTCTCCCTCACCGTCCCCGCCGGCACCCACCGGGCGCTGGCCGCCCTCGCCCGCGGGCAGCGGGCCAGCGTCTTCATGGCCGCGCAGGCCGCGCTCGCCGCCCTGCTGCACCGGCTCGGCGCCGGCGAGGACATCCCCCTCGGCACCCCCGTGGCCGGCCGCACCGACCAGGCGCTGGACGAGCTCGTCGGCTTCTTCGTCAACACCCTGGTGCTGCGCACCGACGTCTCCGGCGACCCCACCTTCCGTCAGCTGCTGGAGCGCGTCCGCGAGGGCGACCTCGCCGCGTACGCCCACCAGGACGTGCCCTTCGAGCAGCTGGTCGAGGCACTCAACCCGAACCGCTCGCTGGCCCGGCACCCGCTGTTCCAGGTGATGCTGTCCTTCCAGAACAACGCCGAGGCCGGCCTCGACCTGCCGGGCCTGCGCACCACCGCACAGCCGGTCGGCCTGCGGATGTCCAACTTCGACCTCTCGGTCGTCCTCGCCGAGCGGTTCACCGCGGACGGCGAGCCCGACGGCATCGAGGGCGGCATCGAGTACGCCACCGACCTGTTCGACCGCGCCACCGCCCAGGAGCTCGCCGACCGCCTGGTCCGGCTGGTCGGCGACCTGGTCGCCGACCCGGACCGCCCGCTGTCCACGGTGGACGTGCTCACCGCGGAGGAGCGCCACCGGGTGCTCGTGGAGTGGAACGACACCGCGCGCAGCCACCCCACCGGCACCCTGCCCGCCCTGTTCGAGGCCCAGGCCGCCCGCACCCCCGACGCCACCGCCCTGGTCTTCCGGGACGTCCGGCTCAGCTACGCCGCGCTCAACAGCTGGGCCAACCGGCTGGCCCGCCGGCTGATCGCCGACGGCGTCCGGCCCGAACAGGTCGTCGCCGTCCGGCTGCCGCGCTCCGCCGAACACGTCGTGGCGCTGCTCGCCGTGATGAAGGCGGGCGCGGTGTACCTGCCGGTCGACGTCGCGTACCCGGCCGACCGGATCGCCCACATGACCGAGGACGCCCGGCCGGTCGCCGAACTCGCCGACCTCGCCGAGCTGTGGGCGCTGGAGGGCCACCCCGCCCATTCGGGCGGGAACCTGACCGACGAGGAGCGTGCCGGCGCCCCGCGGCCCGACAACGCCGCCTACGTCATCTACACCTCCGGCTCCACCGGCCGCCCCAAGGGCGTCACCGTCCAGCACCGCAGCATCGTCAACCTGTTCCACGACCACTTCGGCCGGCTCTACGCCCCGGAGCTCGCCGCGGCCGGCGACCGCCGCCTCAAGGTCGCCCTGGTCGCCTCGCTCTCCTTCGACGCGGCGATCGACCCGCTGCTGTGGATGCTGGCCGGCCACGAGCTGCACCTGATCGACGACGAGGCGCGGCACGACGCCGCCGCCCTGGCCGCGTACGCCCGGCAGGCCGGCGGCATCGACCACTTCGACACCACCCCCGGCCACTTCCAGCAGCTGCACGAACTCGGCGTGACCACCGACGAGGCCACCCGCCCGCTGCTGGTGAGCCTGGGCGGCGAGGCGCTCGGCGAGGCCCTGCGCGCCGAACTCGCCACGGTCGAGGGCCTGGTCTCCTACAACCTGTACGGGCCCACCGAGACCACCGTCGACGCCCTGGGCCAGCGGATCACCGAGACCGGCCGGGTGCTGGTCGGCCGCCCGCTGGACAACTACCGGGCGTACGTCCTGGACGCCGCGCTGCGCCCGGTCGCCCCGGGCGTCGCGGGCGAGCTCTACCTCGCCGGCACCGGCCTGGCCCGCGGCTACCTCGGCCGCCCCGGCCTCACCGCCGAACGCTTCACCGCCGACCCCTACGGCCCGGCCGGTTCGCGGATGTACCGCACCGGCGACCTCGCCCGGTGGACCAGGGACGGCCGCATCGACTGCCTCGGCCGCGCCGACGACCAGGTCAAGGTGCGCGGCTTCCGGATCGAGCTGGGCGAGGTGACGGCGGCGCTGGAGGCCCACCCGGACGTCGCCGCCGCCGCCGTCCTGGTCCGCGAGGACCGGCCCGGCATCCGCGAGCTCGTCGCCTACGCCGTCCCCGTCGCCGGCCGGTCCGTCCCCGCCGACGGCGAGCTGCGCCGCGCCCTCGGCGAGCGGCTGCCCGACTACATGGTCCCGGCCGCGTTCGTCCCGCTGGAGCGGCTGCCCCGCACGGTGAACGGCAAGCTGGACCACCGGGCGCTGCCCGCCCCCGCCCCGCGCACCGGCGCCGACGGCCGCGCCCCGCGCACCGCGCAGGAGAAGGCGCTGTGCGCGATCTTCGCCGAGGTCCTCGGCCTCGACACCGTCTCGATCGACGACAGCTTCTTCGACCTCGGCGGCCACTCGCTGCTCGCCGTCCGGGTCACCGGCCGGGTCCGCTCCCGGCTCGGCGCCGAACTCGCCGTCCGGACCCTGTTCGAGGCCCCGACACCCGCCGGACTGGCCGACCGCCTCGGCACGGCCGCGACCGGCCGCCCCGCACTCACCGCCCGCCGGCGCCCCGACCCCGTCCCGCTCTCCCCGGCCCAGCGCCGGCTCTGGTTCCTCGACCGCTTCGAAGGGCCCGGGGCCACGTACAACATGCCGCTGGCGGTCCGGCTCGCCGGCCCGGTCGACCCGGCGGCCTTGGCGGCCGCGCTCGGCGACGTCTGCGCCCGGCACGAGAGCCTGCGGACGGTGTTCCCGGACGCCGACGGCCGGCCGCGGCAGCTGGTCCTGCCGCCCGATTCGGCCCGCCCCGAGCTCCTGGTGGCCCCGTACACCGCCGAGGCGGTGGCGGCCGAGGCCGCGCGCGGGTTCGACCTGGCCGCCGACCTGCCGGTCCGGGCGGCGCTGTTCACGGCCGGCGGGGAGGAGTCCGTGCTGCTGGTGGTCGTGCACCACATCGCGGCGGACGGCTGGTCGATGGCCCCGCTCGCCCGCGACCTGTCCACCGCCTACGCCGCCCGACTCGGCGGCCGCGCACCGGAGTTCACCCCGCTGCCGGTCCAGTACGCCGACTACACGCTCTGGCAGGCCGAGGTCCTCGGCGAGGAGGACGACCCGGCCGGCGAACTCAACCGCCAGGTCGAGTACTGGCGCACCACCCTGGCCGGGCTCCCGGAGGAACTGGCCCTGCCCACCGACCGGCCCCGCCCGGCCCGGATGAGCCACCGCGGCGACACCGTCCCGTTCACCGTCCCCGCCGCCACCCACGAAGGGCTGCTCGCGCTCTCCCGGGCCACCGGCAGCAGCCTGTTCATGGTCGTCCAGGCCGCGCTGGCCACCCTGCTGCACCGCCTCGGCGGCGGCACGGACATCCCGGTCGGCAGCGTCGTCGCGGGCCGCACGGACGAGTCGCTGGACGAGCTGGTCGGCTTCTTCGTCAACACCCTCGTGCTGCGCACCGACCTGTCCGGCGACCCGGGCTTCCGTGAACTGCTGGGCCGGGTGCGGGAGACGGACCTCGCCGCCTACGCCAACCAGGACGTGCCGTTCGAGCGCCTGGTGGAGATCCTCAACCCCGAGCGGTCGATGGCCCGGCACCCGCTGTTCCAGGTCATGCTGGCCTTCCAGAACACCGGGGAGGCGACGCTCGGCCTGGCCGGGCTCGACGTCGCACCGTGCGAACTCGCGCTCGACTCGGCGAAGTTCGACCTGACCTTCCAGCTGGCGGAGTCGGCGGACGGGCTGGCGGGCAGCGTCGAGTACGCCGTCGACCTCTTCGACCGCAGCACCGCCGAAGCACTCGCCGCCCGCCTGGTCGCCGTCCTGGACACCGTCGCCACCGACCCCGACATCCGCGTCGGCAGCATCGACGTCCTCACCACGGACGAACGCGCACTGCTCGCCCAGTGGTCCGGCAGCCCACGCGAACTGGCACCCGTCACCTACCACGGCCTGTTCGAAGCCGCCGCCGACACCACCCCCCACGCACCCGCCCTCACCAGCGGCCCCCTCGTCCTCACCTACGCCGAGGTCGACGAACGCGCCAACCGCCTCGCCCACTGGCTGCACGGCCAAGGAGTCGAACCGGAGCACATCGTCGCCCTCGTCCTGCCCCGATCCGTCGACATCGTCATCGCCCAACTCGCCGTCCTCAAGACCGGCGCCGCCTACCTGCCCATCGACCCCGACTACCCCACCGAGCGCATCGACTACATGCTCGACGACGCCCGACCCACCCTCGTCCTGCACGAACTGCCAGAGCTGGACGGCGAGTCCGCCACCCGACCGACGGCGGCGCCCGCCCCGACGAACCCCGCCTACGTCATCTACACCTCCGGCTCCACCGGGCGTCCCAAGGGCGTCGTCGTCAGCCACGCCGGCCTCGCCAGCTTCGCCGCCGCCGAGATCGAACGCTTCCACGTCACCCCCGACAGCCGCGTCCTGCAGTTCGCCTCCCCCAGCTTCGACGCCTCCGTCCTCGAACTCGTCATGACCTTCGCCGCCGGAGCCACCCTCGTCATCCCGCCCACCGGACCACTCGCCGGCGACATCCTCGCCGACGTCCTGGAAACCGAACACGTCACCCACGCCCTCATCCCGCCCGCCGCCCTCGCCAGCGTCCCGAACGGCACCTACCCCCACCTCCGCACCCTCATCGTCGGCGGCGACGCCACCTCCGCCGAACTCGTCGACCACTGGGCCCCCGGCCGCCACATGGTCAACGCCTACGGACCCACCGAATCCACCGTCGCCGCCACCATCTCCACCCCCCTCACCCCCGGCACCGGCACCCCCACCATCGGCACCCCCATCCCCAACACCCACACCTACGTCCTCGACGCCACCCTCCAACCCGTCGCCCCCGGCGTCCCCGGCGAGCTCTACCTCGCCGGCCCCGGCCTCGCCCGCGGCTACCTCCGCCGCCCCGCCCTCACCGCAGAACGCTTCACCGCCAACCCCCACGGACCCGCCGGATCGCGGATGTACCGCACCGGCGACCTCGCCCGCTGGACCCCCACCGGCGCACTCGAATACCTCGGCCGCACCGACGACCAGGTCAAGATCCGCGGCTTCCGCATCGAACTCGGCGAGATCGAGACCGTCCTGGCCCGTCACCCGGAGGTGGCGCGGTCGGCGGTCGTGGTCCGCGAGGACCAGCCGGGCGTCAAGCGCCTGGCCGGCTACGTCGTCCCGGCCGCCGGCGCCGCCCCCGACGCCGAGGCGCTGCGCGCCCACCTCGGCGCCGCCCTCCCCGACTACATGGTCCCGTCCGTCTTCGTCGTCCTGGACGCCCTCCCGCTCACCGTCAACGGCAAGCTCGACCGCAGGCAGCTCCCCGCCCCCGTAGCGGAGACCGGCCCCGCCGCCGGGCGCGGCCCGCGCTCCGCCCAGGAGGAGGTGCTCTGCGGGCTGTTCGCCGAGGTGCTGAAGGTCGACCGGGTGGGCATCGACGACAGCTTCTTCGAGCTGGGCGGCGACAGCATCACCTCGATCCAGCTGGTCAGCCGGATCCGCTCCGTCCTCGGGGTGAAGATCGGCAACCGGAGCGTCTTCGAGACCCCGACCGTCGCCCGGCTCAGCGAGAAGCTCGGCAGCGGCCAGGGGGGTGACGGCTTCGAGGTGCTGCTCCCGCTGCGCACCGGCGGCGACCGGCACCCGCTGTTCTGCATCCACGGCGCCGGCGGCCTCAGCTGGCCGTACTCCTCGCTGCTGAAGCACATCGGTGCCGAGTACCCGGTCTACGGCCTCCAGGCCCGCGGCCTGGACGGCGTGGACGAGCGGATCGCCGGCAGCGTCGAGGAGATGGCGGCCGACTACGTCGAGCAGATCCGCTCGGTCCAGCCCGCCGGCCCGTACCACCTGGCCGGCTGGTCCTTCGGCGGGATCGTCGCACACGAGATCGCCGTCCGGCTGGCCGAGGCCGGCGAACGGGTCGCGCTGCTCGCCAACCTCGACCAGACCCCGTTCGACGAGGCCTGGACCGAGGAGGAGGGGTACACCGTGCCCACCGAGCGGGACGTCCTGGAGACCCTGCTGGACTTCGTCGGCTACGACCTCGCCGAGCTGCGGGCCCGACCGCTCGACCACGGGCGGGCGATGGAGCTGATCCGGGCCCGGGACAGCGCGCTCGGCAGCCTGGAGGAGCACCACATCTCCGCCTTCGTGAAGGTCGGCGTCAACAACCACGTGCTCAGCGGCGCCTACCGGCCGCGCCGGTTCGACGGCGACCTGCTGCTGTTCGTCTCGACCGTCGGCACCGACGACCCCGCCGCCAAGGCCGAGCGGTCGGCGGCCGCCTGGCAGCCGCACCTGACCGGCACCGTCACCACCCACCCGGTGCACGCGCACCACGGGCACCTGCTCCAGCCGGACCCGGCGGCCGAGATCGGGCGGGTCCTCCTCGCCCGCCTCACCGACTCGCCGGCCCCCGTCAACTGACCACCCATCGCAGACACGTAAGGAGTGGCCGTCATGGAAACGGCAATCTCGGCGGAGGGCCTCCGCAAGCGGTACGGCGACCACCAGGCGCTCAACGGCATCGACCTGGAGGTGCCGGCCGGCTCAATCCTGGGCGTGCTGGGCCCCAACGGCGCGGGCAAGACCACCACCGTCCGCATCCTCACCACCCTGCTGACCCCGGACGAGGGCCGCGCGACCGTCGCGGGCTTCGACCTGGCCACCCAGCAGAAGCAGATCCGCGCGAACGTCGGCCTCACCGGCCAGTACGCGGCCGTGGACGAGCGGCTCACCGGGCGGGAGAACCTCCAGCTGATCGGCACGCTGCTGCGGCTCGGCCGGCGCGGCGCCCGGGCCCGCGCCGACGAGCTCCTGGAGAAGTTCGACCTGACGGCCGCGGCCGGCCGGATGGCGAAGACCTACTCCGGCGGTATGCGCCGCCGGCTCGACCTCGCCGCGAGCCTGGTCGCCGCTCCGCCGGTGCTCTTCCTGGACGAGCCGACCACGGGCCTGGACCTCACCAGCCGGCTCGCGCTCTGGGGGATGATCAAGGAGCAGGTGCACAACGGCGTCACCGTCCTGCTCACCACCCAGTACCTGGAGGAGGCGGACCAGCTCGCCGACTCGATCGTGGTGATCGACAAGGGCCTGGTCATCGCCGACGGCACCCCGGACGAGCTCAAGCGCAAGGTCGGCGGCGAGCGCCTGGAGGTCACGGTGGCCACCGACGCCGACCTGGCCGCCGCCACCCGGGTCCTGGCCGAACTGTCCTCCGGCGAGCCGACCGTCGACCAGGAGACCCGCACGGTGTCGGTGCCGATGGGCGGCGGGGTGAGCACCATCGCCGCCGCCGCGCTCGGGCTGGAGCGGCTCGGCATCGAGCCGCAGGACTTCGCCGTCCGCCGGTCCTCGCTCGACGACGTCTTCCTCGCCCTCACCGGACAGCCGGGCGCCGCGCCCGCCACGGAACCGACCCCCGCCGGGGACCCGGCGCAGCCCAAGGAGATGCAGGCAGCATGACCGAGGTGTTCAGCGACACGTTCGCGCTCGCCGGCCGCCAGATGCGGCACATCCGGCGGATGCCGGAGCAGCTCCTCGGCATCACCGTGATGCCGGTGGCCTTCGTCCTGGTCTTCGGCTACCTCTTCGGCAGCGCGATGCAGGTGCCCGGCCAGGGCGGCTACAAGGAGTACATCATGGCCGGCATCTTCGCCCAGGTGATGCTGGCCAACCTCACCACCACCGCGGTCGGCGTGGTCGAGGACCTCAACAACGGCCTGGTGGACCGCTTCCGCGCACTCCCCATCTCCCGGTCGTCCGTGCTGCTCGGCCGCACCGTCGCCGACCTCGTGCTGGTCTCCTGGACCTCCGCGGTGATGGCCCTGGTCGGCTACCTGATCGGCTGGCGGGCGCACAACGGCGTCCTGCAGACGCTGGCGGGCTTCGGCCTGCTGCTGCTGATGGGCTTCGTGATGTCCTGGGTGGGCGCCCTGGTGGGGCTCTCGCTGCGCAGCCCGGAGGCGGTGAGCGCGCTCGCCGGCGTGGTGATGATGCCGCTGGCGTTCCTGTCCAACGCCTTCGTCCCGCCGCAGGGCCTGCCCGGCTGGATGCGGGTGATCGTGGAGTGGAACCCGGTGAGCGCCGTGGTCTCCGCCGCCCGCGACCTCTTCGGCAACGAGCGCGGCGAGTCCAGCGGGGCCTTCCCCTCCGAACACCCGGTCCTCGCCGCGGTGCTCGTCCTGGCCGCCCTGCTCGCCGTCGTCATCCCGCTCGCCGGCCGCGCCTACCAGCGCGCCGCCGCCAAGCGCTGACCACGGTCCGCCCGGGAACGACGAAGGCCCTGCTTCCGCCGGCCGGAAGCAGGGCCCTCGTCGTCGGGCGGTGTTCAGCGTCTGTGGCCGGGGCCGATCATCAGGAACAGCACCCGCAGCACCAGCACCGAGCTGACCACCAGCAGGTTGTAGCCGAAGAGTTCGAACAGCCCGAGGCCCTGGCTGAGCATCGGGCCGCCCTCGGTGCGCAGCAGTTGCACCCCGACCAGGCCGATCACCCCGCCGAGGAAGGCGAGCAGGACCTCGTGGACCAGCGAGCGCAGGAACCGCCGGTCCTCCGGGTCGGAGAACATCCGGACGCCGACGGTGAGCTGTCCGCCCTCCACGGCGGAGCCGATCCGCTCGATCCGGCGCGGCAGCCGGCGCAGCATCGGGACCAGCCCGAGCAGTTCCTCGGCCACGGTGCGGCCGAGCGTCTCCGGCTTGAGCTTGCGCAGGTGCTGGGAGACGGCAAAGGAGCGGGCCTCGGTGACGATGTCGAAGCCGGGCACCAGGCGGTCCAGCGAGCCCTCCATGGTGGCCAGGGCGCGGAAGACGGCCGCGATCTCCGGCGGCACGCTGATCCCGTGCCGGGAGACGATCGCGAACAGGTCGGCGAACATCTCCCGGTCGGGCTTGGTGCCGGGCGCGAAGTGGCGGGCGAGGAACTGGCCGACCGCGCGTTCGAGCCGGCGTTCGTCGATGTGCTCGGGGTGCACCACCATCTCCAGCAGCGCGTCGCACAGCCCGCCGGGGTCGCCGCGGTGCAGGGCCAGCACCATGCCGCTCAGAGTGGCGCGCAGCGAGCGGTCGATCCGCCCGACCGAGCCGAAGTCGAGCATGCCGAGCGTGCCGTCGTCGAGCAGCAGCAGGTTGCCGGGGTGCGGGTCGGCGTGGAAGACGCCGCTGGTCATGATCTGGCCGAGCAGGCACTCCAGCATCGCGCCGGCCAGCGCGTGCCGGTCCAGGCCGCGCTCGTCCAGCACCTTGGGGGCGCTGTGCAGCGGAATGCCGGACATCCACTCGGTGACCAGCACCCGCTTGCCGGTGAGGTCCTCGTGCACCTCGGGCACCCGGATCACGGAGTTCCCGCCGGCCTCGGCGATCGCGGCGGCCACCGAGAGCGTGTTGCGGGCCTCGATCCGGAAGTCCAGCTCCTCGTGCACCGAGACCGCGAAGCCCTGGGCGAGGGTGACGGCGCCGACGCTGCGCCCCCACTCGGTGTGCTGTTCCAGCCGTTCGGCGAAGCGGTAGAGGATGTCCAGGTCGTCGACGACGATCTCGCGGGCACCGGGACGCTGCACCTTCACCGCGACCTGCTCCCCGCCGGGCAGCCGGGCCCGGTGGACCTGGGCGATGGAGCCGGCCGCGAACGGCTTCCGGTCGAACTCGGCGAACACCTCGTCCGGCGAGGCGCCCAGCTCCTCGTGGAGGACCCGCTCGACGGCGTCCCAGGGCTCGGGCGTGGCCTGGTCCTGGAGCAGGCCGAGCTCGGTGGTGAACTCGGGCGGCAGCAGGTCGTGCCGGGTGGACATCACCTGGCCCAGCTTGACGAAGGTGACCCCGGCCTCCTCCAGGGCGAGCCGCAACGAGGCCGCCAGGACGGCGCGTTCGGCGGCCGCGTTCGGCCCGCGCCTGGTCCGGCCGGAGAGGAAGCGGCCGAGGCCGTGCCGGACGAATATCCGGCTGAGCCGCCCGTAGCGGCGGGTCCGGGCGACCTGCCGGCGCAGCGAGCCGGGGAACCGCACCAGCCCGCGCATCACGCCGGAGGGCACCAACACCTCGGTGGCCGCCAGGAAGAGCATGGCGGCCACCAGGGAGACCCCGATCTCCAGGGTCAGCAGGGCGACGGGCTGCACGTGGCGCAGCGGGTAGCTGACCAGGGACGCCGCGGCCAGCCCGACCAGGCCGGTGGCGACGGCGCGCCCCTTGCCGAGCCGGACGCCGAGCAGCCGGCGGGCGCCGGAGGCGAGGCCGGTGACGAAGACGGTCAGCGAGAGCGCCGCCAGCAGGACGAGGGCGGCGGCGTTCATGCCTGCCGGCTGCCCGCGGTCCGGCGCCGGCGCGCGGCGTAGTTCAGCGCCACCACGGCGAGCAGCGGCCCCCAGAGCAGCAGCGGCATGTAGAGCCAGCCCATCACGGCCCGGTGGGTGCCCTGGAGGTTGCCGCCGTCGACGCGGTCCCACAGGACGGCCTGGCTGACGGTGAGCGCGGTCATGAACGCCGCCCCGAGCAGGGCGGCGGTGACCGCCGCCCCGGTCCGGACCGGCCGGCCGCCGGCCAGGGGGATCCAGCGCGGCACGACCAGCCCCCAGTCACGGACCAGCCCGAGGGTCATCAGGGCCGCGCCCTCCTGGAGCAGCGAGATGGCCGGCAGGATGAGGTAGCCCGTCCCGGGCAGGCCGTAGTCGCTGCGCAGGACGGCCTCGCTGTACCCGACCGGCACGCCGACGGTCATGGCGAGCCGCCACAGCGTCGACGGCAGGGCGATCAGCGGCACGGCGTGCGCGACCCAGACCGCCCAGCGTGGTGGCGGGGGTGTGTCCGGCAGGACGCCGGGGGCCAGGAGACGGCTGGCTTCGGTGGTCATAGGACACTGCCCATCTGATCGTCAGGTGCACGGCCGGCTGTCCATGCTAGGAAGCTGACCTGGGTGTTTACGGTCCCGTTGTCAGCTTGCTGCCACAATTCCGGCCACCGTCGCACCCGCTGAGGCACTGTCCACTCCTTGCCAGTCGGCCGCGGGACTCCGGGGGGAATTCCGGGCCACTGTCACCATCAGGACAACGGCGTTGAACGGCGGGACTGTTCGGACGAAGACTCGTCGGCAGGGAAATACCCCCGAAATTCGTCGGGGCGCCCCGACGAAAGGAGAAGACCATGACCAAGAAGGTGTACGAGGCTCCGGTATTCGCGGCCGCCGGTTCGTTCACGGTGGACACCGGAATCGGCCTCCCGGTGCTCTGGGACTGGAAGCACGTCGGCGGCTGCTTCTAATTCGCCGGCCGTCCACCCCCTTTCCCAGGAGCCGACCATGCCGGACCACGGCGCACCGTTCTTCTTCGTATTCCCGGACAACGAAGCAGCGTTCGCCGTGGCCCGGCGGCTCCGCCGGGCCCGCCCGGAGCTGTCGGTCGTCGACCACGCCTCCGGCCGGGCCTGGCTCCTGGGCCGCTGGGACGCGGACGGCCTCGCCGTGGTGCGGGCCGGCCGCACGGCGGTCGCGCTGTCCGGCGCCTTCCCGCGGACCGCGGCCGGGGTGCTGGCCGGCCGGGCCTCCCGGCTGCGCGACCCGGCGGACCTCGACGACCTGGCCCTCACCCTGCCCGGCCAGTTCCACCTGCTCGCCTCCGTCGACGGCGAGCTGCGCGCCCAAGGCTCGGCCTACGGCGCCCGCCGGCTCTTCCGGACCCGCACCGGCGGCACCCTGGTGGCCGGCGACCGGGCCGGAGCGCTGGCCCGGCTGGCGGGCCTGGAGCCCGATCCGACCGCGGTCGCGATCCGGCTCATGGGCCTCGTGCCGGCCCCGCTGGACGAGCGCCCGATGTGGCGGGAGGTCACCGCCGTCCCGCCGGGCACCGCCCTGCTGGTCCGGCCCGACGGCTCGCACCGGCACCGCCGCTGGCACCGGGCGCCCGAACCGGACACCCCGCTGGAGCGCGGGGCGCCGTCCGTCCGGGAGGCGCTGCTGGCCGCGGTCGACCTGCGGACCGCCCCCGGCGGGCTGATCAGCTCCGACCTGTCCGGCGGCCTGGACTCGACCTCCGTCTGCTTCCTCGCCGCCCGCGAGCCCCGGCCCGCCCGGCTGATCGCCTGCACCTCCACCGGTGACGAGGCGTTCAACGAGGACGGCCGGTGGGCCCGGTGGGCCGCCGAGGACCTGCCCGGGGTCGAGCACTTCATCCTGCCCGATGACGAACTCCCCAAGTTCTACGAGGGTTTCGCCGACGGCGGGCTGCAGCTGGACGTCCCCGCCCCGGTCGTCGCCTCGCGGCACCGGATCACCGTGCTGGCCTCCCGGATGGCCGAACGCGGCTCCCGGCTCCACCTGACCGGGAACGGCGGCGACAACCTGTTCTTCGGCCTGCCCGGCCACCTGCACGCGCTGGCCGCCCGGCGCCCGTTGGTCGCGCTGCGCAAGCTGAACGGCTTCCGGTCGCTGCGGTCCTGGCCGGTCACGGCCGTCGCCCGCCAGATCGCCGACCGGCGCGGCTACCGCGCGGCGCTGGCCGGCGTCTCCGTCCGGAACACCGCGCTGCGCACCCGCGACCTGAGCACGCCCTCGCTCGGCTGGGTGCGCGCCCCCTCCGTCGCCTCCTGGCTGACCGGGGACTGCCTGGACCTGTTCGAGCGCGAGCTCGCCGCCGCCGTCCCCACCGCGGAGCCGTACGGGCCCACCCCGGGCCGGCACTTCGAGCTCGCCGCCCTGTACCAGCTGGCCCGCGACAACCAGGCGATCGACGACGCCTGCCGCACCGTCGGGATGCCGACGGCCGCACCCTTCCTCGACGACCGGGTGATCGAGGCGGCGTTCTCGGTCCGGGTCGAGGACCGGGTCGACCCCTGGGCCTACAAGCCGCTCCTGGTCCGGGCGATGGACGGGCTGGTGCCGCGGCGTTCGCTCGCCCGCGCCACCAAGGGCGAGGGCACCCAGGACGCCGCCGCCGGCCTGTACCGCCTGCGCACCGAACTGACCGCGCTGTGGGAGGACAGCCGGCTGGCCCGCGCCGGGCTGGTCGACGAGGCCGCCCTGCGCCGGACCTGCGCCGCCGCGAGCTCGCCCGAGCTGCGCGACGAGCGGTTCATCTCCACCCTCTCCGCCGAACTGTGGCTGCGGGCGCTCGACCCGCAGCCCACGGCCGCGACCGCCACGGGAGTCCCCGCATGAAGCTCGTCCACCGTGAGTACCTGAAGATCGCCGAGACCGAGTACGGCGCCGTCCTGCTGGACATGAAGTCGGGCGCCTACTGGGAGCTCAACCCCACCTCCGCGACGATCGTCCGTGCCCTGCTGGACGGCGGCCGGGCCGAGGACGCCACCCGCCGCCTCACCGAGGAGTTCGACGTCGACGCCGAACGCGCGGCCGCCGACGTGGACGGCGTCCTGGCGGCGATGGCCGCGGCGGGCGTGGTGGCGGCGTGAGCGGGCGGCCCGGGCACCCGGGGAGGCCGGCATGAGCTTCACCACCGCCCTGTCCACCGGCGCCCGCCACCCGCTGCGCCGGCGTCTCACCGCCCGCACCACCGTCCTGGCCGCCCGGCTGCTGGCGCGGCTGGCCCCGCACCGGCTGGAGCGGGCCCTGGCGTTCCTGGCCCGCGGCGCCGCCCCGGCCACCGAGGCGCAGGCCACCGCGGCCCGCGAGCTGGTGCTCACCGCCAGCCCGGCGATGCAGGGCCACCGCAGCTGCCTGCCCCGCTCGGTGGCGGTCGCGCTGACCTGCCGGCTCGGCGGCAGCTGGCCGACCTGGTGCGTGGGCACGCTGATGAGCCCGCCGTTCAGCCCCCACGCCTGGGTGGAGGCCGAGGGCAGGCTCATCGGCGAGAAGGGCCGCTACGAGAGCTGGGCGCGGCTGGTCACGGTCGCCGCGCCCGGCCCGTCCGGTCAGCCCGGCCCGTCCGGTCAGCCCGGGCAGGGCCTCACTGGCAGCCGCGCTGCCAGTTCCAGCCGATGAAGGTGTGCCGCAATTCCACGTCGAACCGGCAGGTGGCGGTGCCGTCCGCGGCGAGGTCGACATACGAATGGTGCGCATTGGCGTACCACGCCCCGGTCACGTCGAAAATGCCCTTGTAGGTGAATTCGGCGTGGGCCTCGTTGTGCGAGGCCGTGCAGTCGGCGGTGCAGTCGGAGTTCTTCGTCGCGGACTTCAGCGACCAGCCGGCGTTCCACGGCTCGCGGTTCCACTGCTGGGTGGCGTCGGTGTCCGCGGTGGTGATCCGGGTGCCGTCGGCGGTCCAGGACGAGGTGGTGTACAGGCCGGTCATCCGGATGTTGCAGCAGTCGAACATCTCGTTCCAGCTCTTGAACTGCCGCGCCGCCGGGCCGGCCGCCGCTGCGGCCGCGACGCCCCCGGCGCCCCGGGTGCCCTTGGCCGGGACGAGGACGGCCTCGCCGAACACCGGCTTGCAGTCCGCGCCGATGGTGACCTGCTGCTGCACGGCCGTCCCGGCCGGCGGTGCGGGCAGGACCCCGGTCAGCCGGAGCTCGCCGCAGGACCTCGCCGTCCCCCCGGCGGCGGTGGAGCCGGCCGAGCCGGCGGCGGTGGCCGGAGCGGCCGACAGCGCCAGGGTGCCGGCGGCGAGTACGGCGGCGAATGCGAGGCGATTACGCAATGTCCCATGCCTTCCTGGTGAGTTCCGCCTGGGAGCGTAAGCGGCGTTCTTTCCCGGCTGGCCGGCCCGCAGGAATCTTGGCAGGAAGCTGACATATCTCTGGCCGATCCCCGGAACGGTGTCCCGGTGGCACCTTCATGTCAGCAGGGTTGAACGGCCGTCCGTACCCGCCGGAAGCTGTCGACAGCGCGAACAGACACCTGGAATCCGTAGCGGCCGGGCCGCAGAGGGGGGTTTCCGCATGAGGGCCGGACAGATGTACGACGCCCGGAATCCCGGCGGGCCGGATCTCCCGCCGGAATTGCCGTCGGGCCTGCCGTCGGACCTGCTGCCGTCCGACCTGCTGCTGGACCGGCTCGGCCTGGCCGAACCCGCCTTCGAGGACCGGATGCGCACGGCGCTCGCCGAGGCCGAACAACGGCTGCTCCCCGGCACGGACGAGGGCCCGGACCCGCGGGTCACCGCCATCACCGGACACCTCGTCGAGGCCGGGGGCAAGCGCCTGCGCCCGCTGCTCGTGCTGCTCGGCGCCGAGTTCGGCGATCCCGCGGCGCCCGGCATCGCCCAGGCCGCCGCCATCGCCGAGCTCGTCCACCTCGCCTCGCTCTGCCACGACGACGTGATGGACGGCGCCGACACCCGGCGCGGCCGGCCCAGCCTGCACGCCCGCTGGGGCGAGCGCGCCGCCGTCCTCGGCGGGGACTGGCTGCTCGCCCGGGCCGCCCAGCTCGCCGCCGGCCTCGGCCCCGCCGCCGTCCACCTGAACGCCCAGGCCGCGGGCCGCCTGGTGGCCGGCCAGCTGCGCGAACTCACCGGCCCCGGCCCGGACGTGGACCCGGTCACCCACTACTTCCGGGTGGCGGCCGGCAAGACCGCCGCCCTGCTCGCGATGTCCCTGGGCATCGGCGCCGTCCAGGCCGGCGCGCCGGCCCCCGCCGCGGCCGCGCTCACCGAGTACGGCGAGCAGCTCGGCATCGCCTTCCAGGTCGCCGACGACCTGCTGGACCTGCGCGCGCCCGCCGGGTCCACCGGCAAGGAACGCGGCCGGGACCTGCTGGCCGGCGTCCAGAGCCTGCCGGTCCTGCTTGCCCGCGAGGGCGCCGACCCGGCCGACGCCGAACTGCGCGCGCTGCTCACCGGCGGCGCCGTGTCCGCCGCCGACGCCGCCCGGGCCCTGGAGCTCTTCGAGCGTTCCGGCGCGCTCGCCGAGGCCGGGGCCGTGATGCACCGGCGCCTCGACCGCGCCCGCGCCGCCCTGGACGCGCTGCCCGCCCTCCCGGCCCGCCGCGCCCTCTCCGCCCTCTGCGACCACGTCGCCCTCCGCACCGGCTGAGCCGGCCGAACCCGCCAGGAGCCGCGCCATGACGATGGCCGCACGGGTCGCCGGACCCGGCCGGATCCGCCAGGACGTCCACCACGGCCCGGCCGCCACCGGGGCGCCGCACGCCGGGGGCGGGCCGGTCTCCCGGGAGCGGGTCGAAGCGTTCCCCGACGGGGGCGGCCCCCCGGCCCGGGAGCGCGTCGAACCGCTCCCCGGTGAGGGCGACCCCCCGGCCCGGGAGGGAGCGGGCAGCGCGCCCGGCACCCTCGCACCCGCGCTGGCGGGCCCGCTGGCCCCCACCCTGTTCCGGGTGATCGCCGGCAACCCCGGACCGGAGGAACTCGCCGCCATCGCCGCCCTGCTGAGCGTCCGCGCCGCGGCCGCCCGGCCGGCCCCGGCACCGGCCTCGGCACCGACATCCGCGCCGCCCGCCCGCTGGGAGCGCAGCGCCCGGCGCCCGGCCGCCTCCTGGGCCTCGCCGCCCTGACCCGGCGCTGGCAGTTTGCTGCCGACCTCGTTGCGGGCCCGGCCCGGGCCGACCCAGGGTGATGAAGAGGCCGTGGCCATTCCGGATACGGGCGCGGTCGGGCAAGGAAGGGGCAGCAGCCGTGCTTCAGGTGGTGTTCCGCATCCTGGGGCCGCTGGACATCAGCGCCGACGGCCGGCCGATCGCCCTCCAGGGCGCCCGCCAGCGGACCGTCATGTCGATGCTGCTGCTGTCACCCGGCCGGGTGGTCTCCGTCGACACCCTCGCCGACGCCGTCTGGCACGGCAACCCGCCGGCCACCGCCCGCAACCAGATCGCCATCTGCGTCTCCGGCCTGCGCAAGACCCTCAAGACGGCCATCGGCATCGACGACCTGATCGTCACCAGCCACCCCGGCTACCTGCTCCACCCCGGCGAACACCGCATCGACGCGGTCGAGTTCGAGGAGCGGGCCGCCGAGGGCCGGGAGGCCGCCCGGCGCGGCCGGATCGAGGAGGCCCAGGACCACTTCGAGAACGCCCTCGCGATGTGGCGCGGTCCCGCCCTCGACGGCATCACCACCGAACGCGTCGAGGCCGAGGCGGCCCGGCTGACCGAGCTCCGCCTCGACGTGTACGAGCAGCTCACCGCGCTGCGCCTGGAGGCCGGCCGGCACCGCGAACTCATCGGCGAGCTCACCGGTTTCGTCCGCGAGAACCCGCTGCGCGAGCAGGCCCTCGCCCAGCTGATGCTGGCCCACTACCGCTCCGGCCGGCGCGCCGAGGCCCTGGAGACCTACCGCGACGGCGCCCGGCTGCTCGCCGACGAACTCGGCATCGACCCCGGCCCGGCCCTCCAGGAGCTCCACGAGGACGTCCTCAACGACTCCCCCGGGCTGAGCCTGCCGGTCGCCCCCGCCGCCGCCCCGGCCCTCGCCGTGCCCGCCCACCTGCCGCCGGTCCCGGCCGCGTTCACCGGGCGCCACCAGGAACTCGCCGCCCTCGACCGGCTGCTGGACCACCAGGGCGGCGCCTCGCTGCCGGTCGGCTCGATCATCGGCACCGGCGGCGTCGGCAAGACCGCCCTCGCCGTCCACTGGTCCCACCAGGTCGCCGCCCGCTTCCCCGACGGCCAGCTCTTCGCCGACCTGCGCGGCTACGACGAGGAGGAGGAACCGCGCCGGCCCGGCGCCGTCCTGGACCGCTTCCTGCGCGCCCTCGGCGTCCCCGGCCCGCAGATCCCCGCCGACCGGGTCGAACGCACCGCGCTGTTCCGCAGCGTCCTGTACGACCGGCGGGTCCTGATCGTGCTCGACAACGCCCGCTCCTACGAGCAGATCCGCCCGCTGCTGCCCGGCAGTTCCGGCTGCTGCGTCCTGGTCACCAGCCGGGACAGCCTGAGCAGCCGGCTCGCCGGCGACTACGCGCTCGTCCCGCTGCACCTGGCCTCACTCGGCCAGGACGAGGCGATCGCGCTGCTCTCCCGGGTCGCCGGCGGCGACCGCTTCGCCGCCGACCCGGCCGGCGCCGCGCGGCTCAGCGAACTCTGCGACCGGCTCCCGCTCGCCCTGCGGATCGCGGCCGCCCGGCTCGCCGCCAAACCGCACTGGACGGTCCGCACCCTGGTCTCCCGGCTGGAGGGCCAGCACCGCCGGCTGGACGAGCTCAGCCCCGACGCCCGCGGCGTCCGGGCCGGCTTCCGGCTGAGCTACCGCGACCTGCCCGCCGACACCGCCCGGATGTTCCGGCTGCTCGGCTCGCTCAACGTCACCGAGTTCTCCGCCTGGGCCGGCGCCGCCCTGCTCGACATCGACCCGGTCGACGCCGAGGACCTCATCGAGCAGCTCGTCGACGCCCAGCTGCTGGAACCGCTCAGCGCCAGCACCGGCCACGTCCGCTACCGGTTCCAGGACCTTCTCCGCCTCTTCGCTCGCGAGTGCGCGCTTGCCGAGGACGGAGAAGGCGACCTGAGGACGGCCCTGCGGCGCGCCTACGGGGTGTGGCTCGGGCTGGCCCGCACGGCGCACCGCCGCCTCTACGGCGGCGACTACACCGTCGTGCCCGGCTCCGCGGCGCCGCACCCGCTGCCCGACCACCTCACCGAGACCCTGCTCGAAGACCCGATGGAGTGGTTCGAGGCCGAGCGGAACGCGATCAGCGGGCTGGTCCAGCAGGCCGCCCGCGAGGACGCGTCCGAGTACGCCTGGGACCTGGTGATGACCACGGTCACGATCTACCAGAACCGCAACTACCTGGAGGACTGGCGCGAGGGCGCCGAAGCGGCCCTGGCCGCCGCCCGCCGCACCGGGGACCGGCTGGGCGAGGCCGCGATGCTGCACTCGCTCGGCACCCTGGAGATCGTCCAGTACGAGCACGACAGCGCCCACGAGCGGCTCGGCCTGGCCCTCCGTCTGTTCGAGGAGCAGGGCCAGGACCAGGGCCGCGCCCTCGTCCTGCGCAACCTGGCGCTGTGCGAACGCCAGCGCGGCGACCTGGACGGGGCCGTGGAGACCGGGCGCCGCTCGCTGGAGATCTTCCGCAAGGTCGGCGACCGCTACGCCGAGGCCCATGTGCTGGGCCTGCTGGCGCAGATCGAACTGGAGCGCGGGGACGCGCAGGCGAGCCTGGTGCTGTCGTCGGAGGCGGTGGCCCGGAGCCGGGGGCTCGGCACGGTCCGGGGCGAGGCGCAGAGCACCGTCCGGCTCGCGGAAGCGCTGATCCGCCGGGGGGACGGGGTCCGCGCGGAGGAGGCCTGCCGGCGGGCCCTGGAGCTGGTGCTCGGAAGCAACGACCGCCGGGGCGAGACGCACGTGCTGCGGGCCCTCGGCGAGGCGTTGTGGTGCCAGGGGCGCCACGAGGAGGCGGAACCGGTCCTGGGCCGGGCGATCGACGCCGCCGAGGCGGTGCAGGACGCCTTCCTCCAGGCGCGGGCGACGGCCGTGCTCGGCTGCGTCCGGGCGCTGCTGGCGGACCGGGCCGGCGCGGCGGCGGCGCTCGGCCGGGCGGCGGAGCTGTTCGCCGAGGTCGGCGCCGGGGCGTGGCGGGAGCGGGTGGACCGGCTCCTGGTGGCGATCGCGGACGGCGGACCGGCCGACTCGCAGCGGTTGTTCGAGCTCGTCCAGCCCTGACGGCCGCCCGTCCGGCGGTGCGGCTCAGGTCCACGGGTCGTCGATCCGCAGCGCGTCGGCGGTCCGCGCCGAGGCCACGGCACCGGCCGCGACCGCACCGGCCGGTGCCCGGTCCGCGAACACGTCACCCTGGCTCGCCGCCACCGCACCGAGCGCCGCGAGCGTCAGGGCCGCGGCCGCCGTGAGCTTCGCCAGCGGGGCGACCACGGCGGTGCGGGCGGACGTGCGGGCGGTGGTGCGGGCGGAGAGAAGGATGCTGTTCACGGTGGCCTCCAGGACCTTCGCCGTCCGCCTGGCCGGTTGCCCTGCGGTACGTCACGAACGCTACGGAGCCCGCGTTTTGGGCCGCTTTCAAAGTCGTTTCGCCGCCCCGAAATCGATCCGAGAGCCAGGAGGAACCGCAGGTCAATAGCGTTTCGCGCAGCTCGGTCCGCGGGTGGCCGCGGGCTGCGGAGACGGTTGGGGGCCGGCATGGACTTCAGGATCCTCGGACCGGTGTCGGCCGAGGCCGACGGCCGGCCGGTCGGCCTCGACGGCGCCAAGCAGCGCACCGCGCTCGCCGCGCTCCTGCTCGCCGAGGGCCGGCTGGTCACCGACGAGCGGCTGACCACCCTGCTCTGGGGCTGGGAGCCGCCGGCCACCAGCACCAACCAGCTCTACACCTACGTCTCCCGGCTGCGCACCCGGCTCGGCCTGGCGCACGGCCTGCAGCGCCACGGCGCCGGCTACCGGATGGACCTCTCCGGCGCCGGCCTGGACTGGGACCGCTTCCGCGAGCTCGCCGCCGCCGGCCGCGCCGCCCTGCTCGCCGCCCGGTACGACGAGGCCGAACGCCGGCTCGCCGACGCGCTCGCGCTCTGGCGCGGCCCGGCGCTCGGCGACGTCACCGAGCACCTCGCCGACGCCGAGGGCCCGCGGCTCACCGAGGCCCGGCTGGCCGCCGTCGAGCAGCACGCCGAGGCCGCCCTCGCCCTCGGCCGGCACGACGACCTCGTCCCCGCGCTCACCCGGCACGTCACCGGCCACCCCGCCCGGGAGCACGCCCGCGGGCAACTGATGACCGCGCTGTACCGCTGCGGCCGCCAGGCCGATGCGCTCGCACTGTACGAGGACGGGCGGCGGCTCCTCGCCGAGGAGCTGGGCATCGACCCGGGCCCCGGACTGCGCGCGCTGCACCAGGAGATCCTCACCGGCACCCTGGCCGGGCCGGCCGCGCCGGAGCGGACCCTGGCGGTGCTCGCGCCGGCGGCCGGGGCCGCTTCAGCACCTCCCGAGGACGGGCCGTCCGTTCCCGGCCGGGGCCCGGCTGCGCCGGCTCCGGCCCCGGCGCTCGTCCCCGCCCTGCTCCCCGCCGCCCCGCCCGACTTCACCGGCCGGGAGGAACAGGCCCGGCACGTCCTGGACGCCCTGCGCGAGGGCCGCGACGTCACCGTCACCGGCGCCCCCGGCACCGGCAAGTCCGCCCTCGCCCTGCACACCGCCGAACGGGCCCGGCCCGCCTTCCCCGACGGCCAGCTCTACGCCGACCTCCGCGCCCCCGACGGCACCCCGCGCGACCCCGGGCAGGTCCTCGGCTGGTTCCTGCGCTCCCTCGGCACCGCCCCCGGGCACATCCCCGCCGGCCGGGAGGAGCGCACCCAGCTGTACCGCACCCTGCTGGCCGGCCGCCGCCTGCTGATCGTCCTGGACAACGCCGCCGACGACACCCAGGTCCGCCCGCTGCTCCCCGGCGGCGGCGCCACCCGCACCCTGGTCACCGGCGTCCGCCCCGCCCTGGCCACCCTCGAAGGCGCCCTGCTGCTCCGGCTCGGCCCGCTCGCCCCCGCCGAGGCCGCCCGGCTGCTCGCCCGGATCGCCGGCCCCGAACGGCTGGCCGCCGACCCGGAGTCCGTGGCCCGGATCGCCGAGTACTGCGACCGCCTCCCGCTCGCCCTGCGGATCGCCGCCGCCCGCCTCGCCGACCGTCCGCACTGGCTCCCGGCCCGCCTCGCCGACCGGCTCGCCGCCCCGGACCGCCGGCTGGCCGAGCTGCGCATCGGCAGCCTCGACCTCGCCGCCGCGCTGCGCCCCGCCCTGGCCGCCCTCGACGGGCCCGCGACGGCCGCCCTGTCCGTCCTGGCCGAGGCCGGTCTCGCGGTCCTCACCGCACCGGACGCGGCGGCGCTGCTCGACCTGCCCCTCCCGGACGCGGAGGACGTCCTGGAGCAGCTGGCCGACGCCCGCCTGCTGGAACCGCGCCCCGCCGGCGACGCGTTCGCGGACTACCGCCTGCTGCCGCTGGTCGGGCTGGCCGGGCGCGGCCTGGTGCCGGTGGGCTGACCCTCCGACGGGCGCCCTGCTTCCCCGCTTCTTTGTTTCCCCGCTCCGCCGCTGTGCGGCCCCGGACCGCCCCGGCCCGGTGGCGGCCCGCCTCCGCACCGGGCCGCCACCGGGTCCGTCCCGCTTCCCGCACCCGCCTCATCCGCACCCGCCGGCGTGCCCCTCGTCCAGCCCGTAGGTGGCGACGTAGCCGTTCTCGGCGGTCCCCGGCGTGGCCAGCCCGCTCAGCGCGTCGACGTAGTCCGCCAGCAGGCCGGTCCAGGCCGTTCCGTCGTCCTGCAGCAGCAGTTCCTGCTCCATCGCCGCCGACCGCTCGATCCGGGTCAGCACGTCCAGCGGGTGCTCCACGCGGACTTTCTCGGACATGATTCCTCCTGTGGTGACCGGGCCCCTTTCCGGGCCCCGCACCAACAGACTGGAACCGCCCCCTGTATTCGCCCTCCGCCGTTTCCTGCACCGGCGGTACAGAACGCGTACAGCTCCGCCGTACACCCCTGCGGCAGCCTCCCGTCATGACCACCGACGCAGAACCGCCCACCCCGCTCGGCCGCATTCTGATCGCGGGCGGCACCCTGACCGCCTGGATCGCCGCCGTCCGGCTGGCCTCGGCCCTCCGGGGCACCGTCCGCGTCACGGTCGTGGCACCCGCCGGCCCCGTCCGGCCGACGTCCCCGCAGGTCACCGCCCTCTCCCCGGCCTTCCGGGACGCCCTCTTCGACCGCCTCGGCACGCCGGAGAGCACCTGGATGCGGGCCTGCTCGGCGTCCTTCAACGCGGCGACGAAATTCGCCGGCTGGCGCCCCGACCCGGTCTACCTCCCCGATGCCGCGACGCCCCCCGACTGCGAGGGATTCCCGCTCACCGATTTCTGGCAGCTACGCCGCCGGACCGGCCGGACGACCGAACCGGTCGACCACGCCTGTTTCGTCGTCCCGCCCCTGCTGGACGCCGGGAAATCCCCCCGCTGGCTCGACGGCCGGGCGGCATTCCCGTACGGCTGGCACGCGGATTCCGGCCTGCTGGCGGAATTCCTGCGCCGCACGGCGGTCGACACCTGCGGCGTCCGGGTCCGGACCGCGGAGATCCTCGGCGCCGACCGCGACGACGCCGGCCTGATCACCGCCCTGCACACCACCGGCGGGCGCGAGGAGGCCGACCTCTTCCTGGACTGCACCGGCCCCGCCGCCCGCCTGATGTCCGGCCTGCTCGGCGAGCCCTTCGTCCCGGCGGCCGGCCACGCACCCGCCGACCGGACGGCCACCGTCACCGTCCCGCACGACACCGCCCGCCTCGGCATCGAGCCGTACACCACGGTCACCGCCCTCCCCGAGGGCATGCTCTGGCGCCGCCCGCTCCCCGGCCGCTGCGACGCCGCCCTCGCCTACGCGAGTACCCGGACCACGCCGGACGAGGTCGCAGGCGTCCTGCTCCGCGCCGTCGGCCTCCCCGGGACCGACGCCGCCCGCCGCACCGTCACCCACACCGCCTTCACCCCGGGCCGGCTCCGCCGCAGCTGGGCCGGGAACTGCCTGGCCCTCGGCGCCGCCGCCGGCTCCGCCGACCCGCTCGCCGAGGACCACGCCACCACCCTCGACCTCCTCGACCGGCTGCTCCGGGACCTCCCCTCCCGCACCGCCCCGGAAGCCCCCGCCGCCCGCTTCGACGCGGCCGCCGCCGCCCACCACGACCGCGCCCTGGACCTGGCCCGGCTCCGCCACGCCACCTCACCCGCCGGACAGACCGACCCGGCCGCCCTCCCCGCCCGCCTCCGGTCCGTCCTCCGCGCCCACGCGGCCGGACTCGCCCCCGCCCCCGGGGAGCTCCCGCTGCGCACCCTGCTGACCGTCCTCACCCCCCACACCGCCGCCCCGCCCGCGGCCCTGGCCCACCACCCGCACGCCGTCCGCGCCGCCGAGGACGCCTTCACCCGGATCAGGCGCCACCAGCGCACCCTCCTGGAGACCCTCCCTCCGGCGCACAGCTACCTCGCCCACCTCACGGCACCCGCCGCCGCCCCCGGCCGGGCCCACGCCCCCGCCTGAGCCGACGCGGCCCCGCCACCACGACCACGACCACTACCGCCACCGCCGCTACCGCGCCGACACGGCGTCAACCCCGGTGAAACAGAACAGCCCAGGCCGGACACCCGGCCTGGGCTGTGCACGTGGGCCGCCAGGGGCTCGAACCCTGAACCTACGGATTAAAAGATCAAGCCCGATCGTGCCCCGCACAGCTGTCATCGCTCACTACGCGCTACTTCTGCAGGCTGGCATGTTGTGGCGAACCGCTTAATCCGCCTGTGAGGTGGCTCTGCCGCACGGTCCGCTCACGCATAGCTCACGCACTGGCAGCGGGCCCAGACTCCTGAAGCCACCGATGACGCGGCCGGGCGAAGGGCCTGACGCTCCCTCCGCGGTTCTGGTCCGAGTTCGGGATCAGATCTGGACCACATGGACGTCCTGGGCGTCCAACGCCTTCAGGTATGCCGTGAGGTCATCCGGGTCACTGGTGAAAACAACAGCGCTGCCGTGTCGGGCCGCAGTCAGCGCGACCAAGGCATCCACGGCGTCCGGACGCTTCTTCGGAGGCAACTCGGCCACAGCAAGCGCGCTACCGATGCGCTGCCACTCCGCCAGATCCGGCCCGGTCGCACACATGATGCAAACCGTCTGTCCAGCGGCAGTGGGGCGCATCGCCGGGGCCGAGCTGCGCGCCTGCGGCACCGTGCAGTCCTTGAGGACCGCGGCCATCGCGTGCACGGTGGCGGGACTGGGCCGCCAAACCTGGGCCAGCACCGGCCCGAGCACGACCGCGCGATGCGGTGCATCCTTGAGGCCGGCGTGCAGACGTACCGCCTTGACTTTGCGGTCAGCGAGCGCGATCAGCATGCCGGTGTCGTAGACCGGCACCCGCGCGGTCACGCGGCGTTGCCTGGGCGGGCAGCCGGAGCATCCGCGCCATAGACAAGCTCCATGGCCTCCGCGACCTCCCGACGCTCCTCCTCCGTAAGATCGTCATCGGCGACCTCCGGCAGCGGAGGCAGTTCGGCGGCCTCCGCCTCCGCCGCGGCGATCACCGCGTCGATCCGGGCAAACTGCGCCTCAGCGGCTTCCACCTCGGCCATCTGCCGGGTAGCGGCGTTGACGAGGTAGGCCGAGACATCCAGACCCGCGCGCTCGGCATGCTCCCGAATGCGCTCGGCATGATCGCGGTCGAGGCTGATACTGATCCTGGTCTTGGCCATGCAGTCAGTGTATGACGCGTATTACGACCTGCCAAGCGCCTTCCGCCCGCCGATCGCCACCAAGGCCCGTTTCCTCAACTCCAGCTCCGCGGACTCACTCGTCGCCGACCGAAAGCGACTGCCCGGCCCCGGCAGAACGCGGCCACTCGCTACAGAGCCTCGGTGTCAACCGTCGGGGCTACTCCACGCTCTCCGCGACAAGGCCGAGGAACCGCATATCCTCCCCACTCCCATGCCACCAATGGCCGCTCCTCTGACCGCATGTCAGTACAGGCGCTCACGCATGTGCCGCCAAGAGCACAGCAGCACCCCGAGCCAAAGAATCAGCCGGGGTGCTGCGTTGCAGGTCGAAGGCGGTGTGACCGCCACATTCCAGGTGGGCCGCCAGGGGCTCGAACCCTGAACCTACGGATTAAAAGTCCGCAGCTCTGCCAATTGAGCTAGCGGCCCGTGGCCCGTCCCGTGCGAGGCGGGCCACGGCGATCCTACCCGGTGGGGCCCAGGGCTCCGCCAGTGGATTGCGGGGGCGCGCCGGGGGTCCCGGGGGCGGCCGGAGCGGCTGCTCAGCGGGCAGCCGGGGCGGCGGGCGAAGTGTCGGCCGGGGCGGCGGGCGGGGTGTAGTGGGCGGCGCGGACGCGGCGCAGCCAGGCCTCGGCCGGCCGCGGGTCGGGGTCCTCGGGAAGGGCACCGGGCCGGGCGAAGCGTTCGGCGGCGGCCGCGAGCAGGGGTTCGGCGGTGGCGGGGTGGTCCGCGATGCGCTCGCCGAGCTCGCGGATCCGGCCGGGGTCGGGCAGCCGGACGACGTTCTCGCCGGTCTCGTGGAGCCGGACGCCCTGTTCCACCAGCCGGACCAGGTGCCGGCCGTGCTTGGCGGCCCGGCGCCGGGTGGCCGGGTCGGTGGTGTCCCGGGTGAGCAGCTTGCGGAACTGCTGGTCGGCGTAGCCGAGATAGGAGTTGCGGACGGCCTTCGCGCTCAGGAAGGACGTCCGGATCGCGATCAGCTCCTCGCCCAGCGGGCTGCGGGTCTCGTACAGGTCGTCCGGCAGCCAGGCCAGTTCGGAGGCGGTCGGGTTGCAGCCGAGTGCCAGCCGGCACCACTTCGCCGCCTCGTGCAGCGTCACGTCCGGTCCGGTGGTGACGTGCGACTCGGCCGGGCGGTGCAGACCGTGGAAGTCCTCGGTCGGGGCGGCGAAGAGGCCCAGCCGGTCGATGTCGGAGCCGGCGTGCGCGAACCCGTACGCGGTCGAGCCGACGACGCCCGAGAGCAGGACTGTGCCGGGGGTGGGGCTCATGACGGTCTCCTTCGTCCGGGCGGCGGGGTGTCCGGGGCGCTTGCCGGTGTGCGGGCCCGGCGTTCCGGGCGCACGCCGGTGGTCCGGACCCGGCCTTCGGCCCCCGGGGCGGTCCGAGGAGTCTGCCCCGCGGGGGCCGCGCCGGGCGAGCGATTTCCGGCCCCGGCGCCGGCCCGGGGCCGATACTGGCGGCATGGCGAAGGCGTCGAAGGCAGACAGCGGCGGGCCGCACCGGCCGGCCGTCCCCGCGGCCACCACCGCGAAGCTGCGGGCCTGGTGGGCGCACCGGCAGTGGCTGGACGGCGCACACCGCGGCGCGTCCGCCGCCGAGGTGCTGACGGCCACCGGCTGGGCACGCTCGGTGGGCGGAGCGGCCCCGTACCTCGGCCTGTTCGCGCGGGCCGGGCTGAGCCGGGAGGCGGTGGACGCGGCGGTCGCCCGGCTGGAGGTCCACGAGCTGCCGTCGGCCCGCGGTTGCACCTACGTGCTGCCGGCCGCCGACTTCGCGCTCGGTCTCGCCGCCGGGGCGGCCGCTCCCGCGGGCGAGTTGGCCGCCGCCGAGAAGCACCTCGGGGTGACCCGGGACGAGGTGGAGAAGCTCTGCCTGGCGATCGGCCGCGCCCTGGCCGGCTCCGCCGGTCCCGGCCCTTCCCCCCACTCCCTCCACTCCACCGGCTCCGCCGGGGCTCCCACGGGTCCCACCGGTCCCGCCGATCCCGCCGCGGTGCCGCTCGACCCGGCCGCGATCCGGGTGGCCGTCGGGGACGCCGTCCGCTCCCTGGGCGAGGCCGGCAGGAGACGCGGCCTGTCGACCACCCTGCCGCTCGCCCTGGGCCTGATGCAGTCGCGCGGCCAGCTCCGCCGGGTGCCGGTCAACGGCCGCCTCGACCAGCAGCGTTACGGCTACGTCGGCTGGGACCAGCCGGTGGCCGGCGACGCGGCCGACCTCGCCCGGCGCTACTTCTCCTGGGCCGGTCCGGCCAGTCTGCAGCACTTCCGCTGGTTCTCCGGCTTCACCGCGGCCACCGCCAAACGGGCCGCCGCCGAGGCGGGCATGGTCCCGCTGCCCGGCCGGCCGGACGGCCCCGACCTGCTGATGCCGCCCGAACTCGTCGACGCCTTCGCCGGGTTCGGCGTCCCCGCCGAGCCCTGCTACACGCTGCTGGCCGGCATCGACGGCATCCACCTGCTGCACCGCGACCTGTCCCGGCTGGTCGACCCCGCCGACGCGGCCCGGCCGCTGCCCGCCGGCAAGGCCGGGCGCAGCTTCGGCGGCGAGGCCGACCCGCAGACCCACATCGTGCTGGACCGCGGCCGGATCGTCGGCTTCTGGGAGTACGACCCCGAACCGGGCGAGATCGTCCTGCAGTCCTTCGTGCCGCCGGACGCCGCGCTGCGCGCGGCGGTGGCCCGGACCGAGGCCTTCGTCCGCGACCAGCTGGGCGACGCCCGCGGATTCAGCCTGGACTCGCCGCGGAGCAGGGCGCCCAGGATCGCGGCGCTGCGCGCGGCGGCGGCCGCCACCGGAGGGTGACCGGCCCGCCCGGGGGTACGGTCGGGCCATGACCGACGCAACCACCACTGCCCGTACCGAAGTCGTCCTCGTCACCGGCGGCGGGCGGGGCATCGGCGCCGCCACCGCGCTGCTCGCCGCCCGGCGCGGCTACCGGGTCTGCGTCAACTACCGCGCCGACGAGGGCGCGGCGGCCGCCATGGTCGAGGCGATCCGCGCCGGTGGCGGCACCGCCGTCGCGGTCCGGGCGGACGTCACCCGCACCGCCGAGGTCGAGCGGCTCTTCGCCACCGTGGACGCCGAACTCGGACCGCTCACCGCCCTGGTGAACAACGCCGGCGCGCTGGAGCAGCAGTGCCGACTGGAGGAGATCGACGAGGACCGGCTGAACCGGATCTGGGCCTCCAACATCACCTCCGCGTTCCTCTGCGCCGGGCAGGCCGTCCGCCGGATGTCCACCCGGTACGGCGGGTCGGGCGGCGCCATCGTCAACGTGTCCTCCGCCGCGTCCCGGCTCGGTTCGCCGAACGAGTACGTCGACTACGCGGCGGCCAAGGGCGCGGTCGACTCGATGACCCGCGGGCTGGCGCTGGAGGTCGCCGCCGAGGGCATCCGGGTCAACGCCGTCCGCCCCGGCCTGATCCACACCGGCATCCACGCCCTCGGCGGCGAGCCCGGCCGGGTCGACCGGGTCGCCCCCGGCCTGCCGATGCGGCGCGGCGGGCAGCCCGAGGAGGTCGCCGAGGCGATCCTCTTCCTGCTCTCCCCGGCCTCCTCCTACATGACCGGCGGCTTCCTCGACGTCGCCGGCGGCCGCTGAACCGGCCCCCGGGAGCACCCGCTCCGTTTCCTTCCCGCGGCCGACCCTTTGTCCGTACGGTGGAACCCATGACCGACGACCTGCCGGACCGTGAACCCGACCAGCCGTCCGCCTTCCTCGACATCCCCGGTGTGCGCAACTTCCGCGACGCCGGCGGCGTCGGCGCCCTGCGCAGGGGCGTGCTCTACCGCTCCGGGTCCTTCCACACCCTCACCCCGGAGGGCGCCCAGCGCCTGAAGGCCCTCGGCGTGCGCGTCGTCATCGACCTGCGCAGCCGGGACGAGCTGGAGCTCTGGCCCGACCTGCGGCACGGCCTCGGCCACGAGGCGGTCCACCTCCCTACCCTCCCGGCCAACCGCCAGGACGTCGACCGCCCCTGGCCCGAGGACCAGGAGAGCCTCTACCCCTTCATGGCCGAGACCGCCGGCCCCTCCCTGGCCGCCGCCATCCGCCGCCTCGGCACCCCCGGCGGCGTCCCGGCCGTCGTCCACTGCGCCGTCGGCAAGGACCGCACCGGCCTGACCATCGCCGTCGTCCAGTCCCTCTTCGGCGCCTCCGACGCCGACATCACCGCCGACTTCCTGCTCTCCAACGCCGGCCTCGGCCTCCTCGACGGCCCCACCCCCTACCTCGACGAAACCGGCACCGAGCGCGTCTCCCGCCCCATCTCCGCCCCCCTCCTCGCCTCCGCCCTCACCTGGATCCGCACCCACCACGGCTCCATCCCCGCCTACCTCCACACCCACGGCACCACCGAAGCCGACCTCACCGCCCTCCGCACCAACCTCTCCACCTGACCCACCCCGGCCCCGGCCCCACCGCCGGGCCGCCCACCCGGGCCGGCCCGGCCGCGAGCATCACGATCGGATACCCGATCACAGCTGTCCGCCGAGCACGGCTTCCAAGCGCACTACGGTCGTCCGTAGTAATCAGATGACCGGATCAGCCGGTCGCTTGGATTCTCGGGCAGGAAATGGGCAACAACTCAACCGACTGGAAGTTCGACGTCCCCACCAGCGGCAGCAAGCGACTGCCGCCGGACCCGCGGTATGTGGAGGCACTGAGCAGCCAAGGCTACGGATTCGAAATCGCCGTAGCCGACCTGGTCGACAATTCCATCGACGCCGGCGCACGCGATGTCGTGATTCACTTCCTCCGCGACGGGGACCAGCTCGTCAGCCTTCTGATCGTGGACGACGGGCACGGCATGGACGATGCCGCACTGGATGTCGCCATGACCGTCGGCGGGCGGCGGGACTACGGGGACTCCGCCCTGGGCATGTTCGGAACGGGCCTGAAGGCAGCCTCGCTCTCGCTCGCCGAATCCCTCACCGTCATCTCCAGGACCAGGCGTACACGGGCGGCAGGACGCCGACTGGTCGGAGCTGGTTTCCAGGCGGATTTCCAGTGCGATGTCGTCGACACCGACTACTGCCAGTCCCTGATGGACCGCTACTACGACAAGCCCATTACCTGGCACGGCACCGTAGTCCGCTGGGACGGCGTGAAGGACTTCCCCAAGCACGGCGGCACCGGCCAGACCGACCGCTATCTCACCAAGGTCATCAACCGGCTCGGCCTGCACCTCGGCCTGCACCTGCACCGCTTCCTGGAGCGGGACGATTTCAACATCACCATTGCCGTCGAGGACGTCCGCACACGCATGGTGTACCTGAACTACGGGGTCGAACCACTCAACCCGTTCGGGTACCCGGTCTCGGGAGCGCCCGGCTATCCGCGTGAGTTCGAGGCGGAGCTGGACGGCCTCGGCACGGTCAGAGCCGTCGGTCACATCTGGCCGCCCAAATCCAGCCTGGACGAGTACCGGGCCGTCGGCTCCGTGCAGGACCGGCAGGGCTTCTACTTCTACCGCAATGACCGGCTGGTCCAGGCCGGGGGCTGGAACGGCTACCGGCAGGCCGAGGCCCACCTCTCGCTCGCCCGGGTGGCGGTCGACCTTCCGCCCGGCATGGGCGACGTCTTCCGCCTGACGGTGAAGAAGTCGGGCGTCGATACGTCGCCGGCCTTCCCGGCCGCACTGGAGCAGGCCACAGCCGATGACGGCCGGACGTTCCGCTCCTTCGTCGAGGACGCCGACCAGGTGTACCGGACAGCCCGCAAACGCACGGCCACCGCGCGGAAGGCCGTCATCCCTCCCGGCCGCGGGCTGGCACCCGAGGTCCGGCGCGTCATCGAGGACGAAATCCCGGTCCTGCCCGGCGAAGAGCCCATCGCCATCCTCTGGGGCAGGCTCGCCCCCGACCAGTTCTTCGAGCTGGACCGGGAGGAGCGCACCATCGTCCTCAATCAGCACTACCGCGCTGCCCTGCTCGGCGGCCGCCGCGGCGGACTGAACGACGTGCCGATGGTCAAGTCCCTGGTCTACCTGCTGCTGCACCAGGTATTCGAGAAGGAGTACAGCGGCTCCCGCGAGAAGGACAACCTCCTGCTCTGGCAGAACATCCTGGTCTCCGCTGCACGCAACGAACAGGACCGCTTTGACCGCAGCGAGCACTGAAGCCGATCCGTCCCCTGCTCCGGAGCTGACCCCGATGACCGACCACCTGCTGGAAATCCACTCCGCCGTGCACGCACTCATGCGTGCGTCCGGGCCGAAGCGCCTGGCCAAGTACCTCGTGCTCGTGGGCGAGGACATCAACCCCGACACCGACCTCACCGAGCAGCACCTGGCAGCCCGGCTGGGGAGCGCCGAGGCAGGTGACCCGCTGCTCGAGACATGGCGGCGGCTCCTCAAGGGCTGGGACCACGAGGAGACAGCTGCCTGGAGTGCGGGCACGGAGCCGAACACCGTGGAACGCAGGTCTGCCGCCTATGACCGGCTCGGAATCGGACCGCAGCTGCAGGAGGCCGTCAGCCAGGCGGTACCGGTTGCCCTCGCCGCAGGGCCCGTGGTCATCAGCAAGGACCGGCCGGACAACGCCTGGTACGAGCAGAGCCGGTCCGCCCACTCGTTCTACTGGCCCGCCTACGAGAAGTACCTCCTGACACAGCGGAAGTGGTCGGCCGACGCGGTGGCCGGCCTCGACCAGGCGACGACCCAGGTAGTCACCCGGCTCGCCGACCCGACCTCACCGGTCCCGCACCAGACCAAGGGACTGGTGGTCGGCTACGTCCAGTCCGGGAAGACGGCGAACTTCACCGGCGTCGCGGCCAAGGCCTTCGACGCGGGCTACCGCCTCGTCATCGTCCTCGGCGGCACACTCAACCTCCTCCGCCGCCAGACCCAGCGACGGCTGGACATGGAACTCGTCGGCCGGGAGAACATCCTGGGCGGCATCGATCCCACCGACCCCGTGGCCATGGAGGGCGTCGACTACCAGGACGACAAGGACTGGGCCGCCGACCGCTTCCTGCGCCACGGCGCCCAGCCCGCCATGCTCGGGCACTTCAACATCGAGCGCCTGACCACCCGGGATGACGACTACCGCTCGCTGCTCCGGGGCATCACCGCGCTCGAGTTCGACAAGCGCGAGCCCGAGCTCCCGCTGTACGACCCCCGTAACCTGCACCGCACGGCCGGCCGCCTGATGGTCGTCAAGAAGAACAAAGCGGTTCTCACCAAGCTCGTCCGCGACCTGAAGAAGATCCGGACCAGCCTGGCGGAGATCCCGGTCCTCATCATTGACGACGAGTCCGACCAGGCCTCCGTCAACACCTCTGACCCGCGGAAGTGGCGGGAGGGCCAGACCGAGCGGACGGCGATCAACGGCCTGCTCTCGTCGCTCATCAAGATGCTCCCCCGCGCGCAGTACGTGGGGTACACGGCGACGCCCTTCGCCAACGTCTTCATCGATCCGTCGGACGTCGACGACATCTTCCCCAACGACTTCCTGATCTCGCTCCCGCGACCAGCCGGGTACATGGGAGCCCAGGACTTCCACGACCTCGACTCGGACATCAGCCCCGAACACCGGACGATCGCCAACTCCCAGGAGAAGGCTCACGTCCGGAGCATCGGGACGTCCGAGGAGGAGACCGGATCCGAAGCGGAGGCAGCGGAGTACGCCGACTCCCACTACCTCCGCGAGGCGCTCGACGCGTACGTGCTGGCCGGCGCGATGAAGCTCTACCGTGAGGACCGCGGGGCCAGCTCATACCGGCACCACACCATGCTCGTCCACGAGTCGGTCAAGCAGGCCGAACACCGTGAACTCGCGGAACGGCTGCAGCGGCTCTGGGACACCTCTGACTACTTCGGCCCGCGCGGGCACAGCCGCCTCCGCAAGCTGTTCGACGACGATGTCCGGCCCGTGTCCGTACTGCGGTCCGAGGGCTTCGCCATCCCGGATTCCTACGACGGACTGGCGCCCTATGTCGGCCCGGCCGTGATCCGGACTGGAGGAAACGGCCACCCGGTCCTCGTCGTCAACGGCGACAAGGACATCGAGCAGCCGGAACTCGACTTCGACTCCCAGTCGGTCTGGAAGATCCTGGTCGGCGGGACCAAGCTCTCCCGCGGGTTCACCGTCGAAGGCCTGACCGTGAGCTACTACCGCCGCAGCACGGCCGCCGCGGACACCCTGATGCAGATGGGCCGCTGGTTCGGGTTCCGGCACGGCTACCGCGATCTCGTCCGGCTCTATATCGGCCGCAACGAAGCCAGGGGCCGCCAGACGGTCGACCTCTACGAGGGGTTCGAGGGAATCTGCCGCGACGAGGAGGCCTTCCGGACGCAGCTCGCCCTCTACAACGGAGCAGGCGGTCCGCCCCTGACCCCGGCCCAGGTGCCGCCGCTGGTCGCCCAGCACATCCCGTGGATCAAGCCGTCCGCCCCCAACAAGATGTTCAACGCCGAACTCGTCGAGATCCGGTCTCCGGGCCGGTGGGTCGAGCCGGCCGCCCACCCGGCCGCTGCTTCCGACACACGGCACAACACCGACCGCTGGAACCCGGTCTACACCGCTCTCGGCGGCGGAGAGCGGCTCACCTTCGTGCACCTAGGCCAGAACGACCGGGGCTCGTACACCCGCTTCGCCGCCCAGACGGCGGTCGTCAGCCATGACGTGCTGCTCAAGGTCCTGGCAGACCTCCGCTGGGACCGGCCTGAGCTCTTCGCCCCGCACCTCAGCTACCTGGCTGATCCCGGCGAGGCGGGCGCCGCGGCTGACGACTGGGTCGTCGTCGCCCCTCAGCTGAGTACCGCCGGGGCAGCGAGCACCGACCTTTACGGCAGCGGGCCGCTGACCGTCGTCAACCGTGCCCGCAACGCGAACGGCGTGTTCAGCCGCATCAGCGGTATGGCCCACCGGCAGTCGGCGGAACGGATCGCCGGTCTCCTGCCGGCGACGGAGGACGACCCCTACGCCTCCCAGCTCGCCAGGCCACGCCGCGGCACGGTCCTGCTCTACCCCGTGGTCGACCAGCATCCCGCGTCAAGGATCGGCAACCCGGAGTCCGGCCCGGTGACGACGGCCTTCGCCCTTCTCCCGCCCGGCAGTCCGCACGGAACGGAGCGCGGTCCGCTGATCCGGTTCCGGACGATCGATTCGGGAACGGACTCACCGGTGGTGACCCGGATGCCGGGCTGACAGCCCCCCTGCGTCACTCCGAGGTGGCGGCCTTCAGGACCAGGTCGGCTTCGTCGTACCGCTGCGCCGCGTTGAACAGCCGAACGATGCGCAGGACGTCGCCGTACGGGCGGCGCGCCGCACTGTGCAGCAGAGCATCAGCGGCAACGGCGAAGCCCCGGCCCTGACATGCCGTCACCACATCGGGGATCCGGTGGATCGGGAGCTTGTCGCCGGCTTCGGTGAGAACCAGGTGCGCATCCCTGTCGCGGCCCTCGAGGAGGTGCTGGATCGCCTCCTCGAGCCCCGCCGCCAGCGGCAGCAGACCGTCGGTGTTCTGCCGGTCCCCCGGCGGCAGGGGGACCGGCAGAACCTGCCCGCGGCCGACCACGCTCCCGGCGGGCCGGCCAGGCGTCGTGTGGCCAGCCCGGCCGGGGGCCGCCGCCATGTTCCTGTTCCACCGCCGCCGGACTGCGCGCGGGCCAGCAGCAGCCCGCCCGGCGTCGCAGGTCACGCTGCGGTGCCCGCACCGCCCGCATTCCCGGGAATCCCAGTCGCGGCAGCGCTCGCAGCGCCGCGCATCTGCGTGCAGCCGTGCCAGTTCACCCAGCGACCACGGAGGCTCCTCCCCGGAATCCTTCCGTGCCTCCGCGTGCAGATTCGTGATCAGCTTCATCAGCGGGATGTGACGGGCTCTGAGATAGCCGCTGAGTGCGCTCGGCGAGCACCGGAGGCGGCGCGCGTTGGCAGCGAGAGTTCCCGGCTTCGGGGGCGCGGCACCCGGCTTGCCCTCAGCCAAGGGGACCGGCCTGAGACATCTGTAGAGGTCACACAGGGCCCCGGCCAGCAATTGCTGCTCCCGGGTGCTCTTCCTGATGAAGCTCCCGCCGACTTTGCCAAGCGGTGGCACAGCCCCTCCTCGGTGTCCGCACAGTGGTGGCCATCCGAGTCTGTCCGATCAACAAGACCGCGGAAAGACAGCCCTGTTCAGAATTCCACTAAAGATCGTTTACCACTGGCGCCAGCCCCGTCCCCCGTCCTTAACTTGAGACCTGTCCACGTGGGTGGTCCGATGCACGGGCCGCTCCATGCTCCGGTGCGCTGCAGCCCGCGTGGACTCCAGAGGCCGACTGAGAGGAAACGCCGTGGCACACCCGTCGTGGGAAGACGCAAGCCTGGGTTCGATGAAGCGCGTGGCCCTGTGGCTGGCGACCGAGGTCGGCGAAGGCGGCATCTTCACCTACACCAGCCTCCGCGAGGTCTTCCCCAGCACGACGCAGATCGACCGGCGGGTACGGGACCTCCGCGAGCGCGGCTGGCGGATCGACACTGCGAGGCACGACGGGACGCTCGGGAGCGACGAACGACGGCTGGTGTCGGTTGGCGAGCCGGTGTGGGAGTCCGGCAAGGGCCCGGGCAAGAAGGCCGGCGGGCTCAACGGCGCCCGGCGCCGCGAGGTGCTGATGAAGGACGGGAACATCTGCCGGAGTTGCGGCATCACCCCGGGCGAGGAGTACGCCGAATCCTACGAGACCGCGCAGCTGGACATCGCGCGTCGTCCGGTCAGGCACGCCGACGGGAGTGTCTCGACCGAGCTCATCACCGAGTGCCGGCGCTGCCGGATGGGTGCGCCCCAGGCGGAGACGGACGAGGCCAGGACGATCGCAGCGATCGGCGGCCTCGGCAGCATGGAACGCAAGCTGCTGGCCTCCTGGGTGAAGGCTGACCAGCGGGAGTTCGGCAAGGTCGAACTCCTGTGGGCCGCCTACCGCACCATGCCCGAGGGGTCCCGGGCTCTCTTCCGGGACTCGCTGGAGGCCAGCCTCCAGCCGTAGGGGGCCGGCCCGGCCCCGCCGCCACCGCCCAGCACCTGACCAGACGCGCATCCCAACCTGAGGAGAAATGCGACATGAGCCCCGACCTTGGCCGGCCCCCCATGGCGGAACACAACCAGGACCTCGTGGAGAAGCGGCTCCATGAACTCTCCCAGGCCGGCGGGGTACGTGAGTCGTTGAAGATCGAATGGCGCAGCCAGCCGCTGCACATCGAGGTCATCGACATGCCGACCGACAGCCTCTACTACAACCCCGGAACGCACCGCATCCGCGCCCAGCGCAGCCACGACCCCCGGCTCGACGCCGCGCTGGACGCCGACCCGTGGAGCGCTGAGAGCCAGGAGTACCTGCACTACCTGCTCCAGGCCAAGCCGTCGAAGACTGACGAGACCGATCCGGACTTCTCCGAACTGAAGAAGAGCATAAAGGAGTTCGGCCAGAACGACCCGGGCCTGATCACCCGTGAGGGGATCCTCGTCAACGGCAACACCCGGCGCGCCGCGATGAAGGAGCTGGGGGAGCAGACCATCCGGGTCGGCGTGCTCCCCGGCGACTGCACCTGGGCGGACATCAGCGCAGTGGAGCTCTCGCTCCAGCTGCGCAAGGACCACCGGCGCGACTACTCGTACATCAACCGGCTCCTTGCGATCGAGGAGCAGGTCACTCTGGGGCGGCCGCTCGCGAGCGTCGCCCACGAGTTCCGGACCACCGCCGCCGCCTGCGATCAGGACCTCTGGGTCCTCGCCTGCATCCGGGAAATGATCGACCGCAGCTCCAGCGGAGGCATCGGCCTCCGGCTGGTCGACTTCGAGGAGCACCAGGAGAAGCTGAAGGAGCTCCGCCGCCGGTACGCCAAGGAGCTGGCGGCGAACAAGCGCGAGGAAGCCGAACTGATCAAGGAGACCCGGATGGCGGCGATGGTTCTGGGCTTCTCCAAGACCGATGTCCGCGTCATCGAGGACGACTTCCACGACAGGTACCTCGCCCACCGGCTGCCGGACGAGCTCCGCCCGGCCGTAGCCAGTGCCCCGGTGGCGGTGGCGATCCCCGGACTTGGCCGTTCGGTCGCGCCGGCCGCGACGGCGAAGGTGGCCACCGCGAAGGCGTTCACCGACTCGGTGCTCCGGCTCAAGGCCGCAGAGGCGGCTGGCGGCAAGCTCCCGCCGGAGCAGGTCAGCGCTGCGTCCCGGAGCTTCCGGGCCGCACGGGACGCGGTCGAGGGCGCGCTGGACCCGGCCGGCCGCGACGCCCGGCTGCGCAAGCGCAAGCGGGCGGCGCCCGACCGTCTCAACGATGCCAGCCAGGACATCGACCAGTGCATCACCGACCTGGTACTGTCCCGCGGTTCCCGCAGTCTCGACGAAGAGGCGTTCGACGAGGCAGTCCTCCAGCTCCGCGCCAGCCTGGCCAAGCTCGCCAAGGAAGCACAGCGCAGCGTCACCGAGGCCGGCGACGGAGTCACCTGGCTGTTGAGTGCCGTACGGCAGGAGAGTTAGTGAGCCTGACAGCAGAACCGTCTCTGCAGATCGGCTTCGACGTCACGCGGACCGCTGCTGTCCTCCGGGCAGCAGCGGGCTTCCGGAACGACCTCGTCAAGCTGTCACTGCGCTTCGGCAACGGCAGCATGCGGGGCCCGGTGTCCGCCGAGATCCCGCTCGACGACTTCCTCGCCAGCCTCGAGGAACTCGGCAGCTGGCCCGCTCCGGAGAGCGTGCAGTGGGAGGACGCCCTCGCCGAGCTGGCCGGGAGCGTCCTGGACGATGCCGACCTCGCCCGCAGGCAGCTGTCGGGTGGCGCTCCTGACCAGCCCGCCGTCGAACCGGACGGCGTGCCGGGCCTCCTGGGCGGGAACTGGCAGGCAGAACTCACCGCCTTCCAGAAGCGGGATGTGTCCCGTCTGCTGTCCCTGCGGCACGGGGCGAACTTCAGCGTCCCCGGCGCCGGGAAGACGCGGACCACCATGGCGGTCTTCGCCGCGCTCCGGGAACAACGGGAGGTCAGCCGCCTCCTGGTGGTGAGCCCGAAGTCGGCCTACGAGGCGTGGCAGACCGAGGCGGTGCTGTGCTTCCGGCAAGCTCCCCGGACCGCGGTCATGGCCGGCTCCCCCGACCCCGGTGCGGAGATCCTGATCGTCAACTACGAGCGGCTAGACCGCCAGCTGGCCGCGCTGGCCAGCTGGCTGAAGGCCACCCCCAGCATGCTCGTGCTCGACGAAGCCCACCGGATGAAGCTGGGATCGCAGGGCATCTACGGGGCGGCTTGCATGGCCCTGGGACCACTCAGCAAGCGGCGTCTCATCCTCACCGGAACGCCTGCCCCCAACGGCGCCCGTGATCTTGAGAACCTGCTCTCGTTCGTCTGGCCGGGCCACGGGCGCCGGGTGGTCAACCAGGCCGTCGCCGGCGGCGATCTCACCCACGCCAGCGCTGTGCTCCGGCCGCTCTACACCCGCACGACCAAGCGTGAACTGGGGCTCCCGCCGGCCGTGACCACCATCCGGTACGTCGACATGCCCGCGGTCCACCGCGAGATCTACGACGCCCTGGCAGGGCAGTACTCGGCCCGGGCGGAGGCGGCCCGTTCCGATTTCGAGGCGCTCGGGAGGTCCATGCTCCGGATGCTGATGGCGGCGACCACCCCTGCCCTGCTCAACCAGGGGAACAGCTTGTACGAGCCCCTCGAGTACCGGCTCGATCCGCTGGAGGTCCCGCAGAACACTTCACTGCAGGCTCTGCTGGCAGACCTCCCGTCATACGAACTGTCCCCGAAGTACCAGGAGGCCCGGCATCTCGTGGCCGGGAACGCCGCCAAGGGCCGGAAGACCCTGGTCTGGGCGAGCTTCGTACGGAGCCTGACCACCCTGGAACTGATGCTCAAGGACTTCCAGCCCGCCGTCGTCCACGGCGGGACACCTGACCGCGAGGAGCAGATCCGGAGGTTCCGGGAGGACCCTGACTGTGCGGTGCTGATCTCAAACCCCGCCACGCTGGGCGAAGGCATCAGCCTCCACCAGGTCTGCCATGACGCCGTCTATGTGGACCGGGACTTCCAGGCCGGCCGGTTCCTGCAGAGCCTGGACCGGATCCACCGGCTGGGCCTGCCGGCCGGCACCGAGACCCGGATCACCGTTCTCGCGTGCCGCGGGACCGTCGACGAAACGGTCGCCAAGCGGCTGGAGCTGAAGCTCGAGTTCATGGGCCGCATCCTCGATGACCCGGCCGTCCAGCAGCTGGCCGACCTGGAGGAGGAGCCCGCCATTGCGGCGGGGATGAACATGGCTGACATTCAGGCCTTCCTGGAGCATCTCGATGCCGCCGCTGCCCGCTGAGGGGACGCTGAAGGCCGCCGTGCGCTGGCTCCGCGCGCTGCGCACGGCGGACGTCAAGCGCGCCCGCGCGCTCTTCACCCACCATGACGCGTACGCGGACCTCACCCCGGCCCAGTACACCGACGGCCTGGACTGGCTGCGGCGGATCGGCCTGGTGCCGCTGCCCCGCCAGGCAACGGTGGTCTCTGCCCTGGAAGAACGGCTTCTCACCCTCCAGCTGCTGGAGAGGTCCCTGGAGGCGGCCCGCCCGGACTGGGTCACCGACGGCGACGCGACGACCGGTGACGGCGGCCAGATGCCGGCAGCCGGGCAGGCCATCGCCGAGGTGCTCGGCCTCAGTGACAGCGAAGCTGCAGCGGCCGTTGCGAAGGCCAGGCTCACTGAACGCGCACGGGTCGGAGCCGCTGGTGAGCATGCTCTGGTGGCGCTGCTGCGGCGCAGTGCGAGCGCCGACGTGGTCCATGTGTCCGCCTTCTCGGACCGGTTCGGCTACGACATCGCCGTCGAGTCGGAACGGTCCAGCATTCATCTGGAGGTGAAGACCACGACGAACGGGTCGGGGCGGACGTTCTTCCTCTCCCGTCACGAATACGAGACCATGCGAACGGACCCTGCATGGCAGCTCGTATTCCTGGTCCTTGACGAGCAGGACCAGCTGGCATCCGTGCGGACGGTCTCCCGGTCATGGATCGCTGAGGCCGTGCCACGCGACCACGACTCCCATGGTGTCCAGTGGGCCTCTGCCCGGTTCTCCCTCCCACCGGCCGCTCTCACCCCCGGCATCAGCTCCCTGCACGGACACCTCCGGGGCGACGCCCCGGATCTGCTCACCGGATCCGAGCGCTCGCGTACGGTGCACGTGTAGTCCGGCCCGGTCATTGTCAGAGCCCGGTGGCACACTCGGGCAGAGCCAGCAGCCAGGTGGCAACCGGGCACACCAGAGCGCCTTCGTCTCTGCGACACTTGGCTTTTGCGTGTCACAGCCAGGGAGGACGACCCATGACCACCAGCGAGAAGCCGCTGACCTCAGTCGAGATCTGCGCCGGCGCTGGCGGCCAAGCGGTGGGCCTTCACCGGGCAGGCTTCAAGCACGTGGCCCTTGTCGAGATCGACAGGCATGCAGCTACCGCGCTGAAGAAGAACGTGCAGGACCGCAAGGAATGGAAGTGGGAGCGCGAGCACGGGACCGTCCATGAAATGGACGTCAAGGAGTTCAGTGCAGCCGAGCACCTCCCACACTACGAGCCCGGGCAGATCGATCTGCTGGCCGGCGGAGTGCCGTGCCCGCCGTTCTCGCTCGCCGGCCACCAGCTCGGGCGGGATGACGAACGTGACCTCTTCCCCACGATGCTCGAACTGGTCCGGGAAATCGCCCCGAAGGCCGTCATGATCGAGAATGTGCGCGGACTTCTCCAGCCCGAGCACAAATTCGCCGGCTACCGGAACCACATCGTTTCCGAGCTTGAGGACATGGGCTACCACGTCTGCAAGTGGGATCTCGTCGAGGCAGCCGACTACGGCGTGCCGCAGCTCCGCCCGCGAGCCATCCTGGTCGCCATCCACTCGGACTACTACGCAGAGAAGTTCGAGTGGCCGACCGGTGACGGCAAGCAGAAGACCGTCTTCGAAGCCCTGAAGACGACCATGAAAGACCGCTACGACCAGGCCAAGAAGCTCTACCCGGCCCTGGCGGAAGCGCTCGACGCCAAGCATGAATTCTGGAAGAAGAAGTCCCGGGCCGGCGGTGTCGCCCCCACCCTGGTCGGCGGATCGAAGAAGCACGGCGGCGCCGACCTCGGACCGAGCCGCGCGAAGGCCGCCTGGAAGCTGCTCGGCGTGGATGCCATGGGTGTGGCGAACGACCCGGCCGGTGAAATCAACGTCACCCGCGATTTGCTGAGCGAGAACGGCCCGAAGCTCACCGTCCGCCAGGCTGCCATCATCCAGGGATTCCCCGAGGACTGGCATTTTGAAGGCGGGAAGACTGCCAGCTACCGGCAGGTCGGGAATGCTTTCCCGCCGCCAGTGGCAGAGGCTTTCGGGAGGAGCATCGCCGAGGTCCTGAACCTCGGCCCGCGCCCTGATCGGGACCAGGACGCGCCCCTGGCCACGACCGGCGGCTCAGCCAGGCACGTCACGGGCGGCACTGCCGGGACCCCGGCGTCGCTCTTTGACGACTGTGCTGATCTGGAGGGCGCAGCCCTCAGGTGACTCGTGCTCCCAGAACCTGAGGACCGTCCATCCTGCGGCCTCAAGCTGGGCATCGGTGTCACGGTCCCGCTCGACGTTCCGGGTGACCTTCTCTGACCAGTAGCCCGGATTGGTCTTCGGCGAGACGTAGTGTTCCGGGCAGCCGTGCCAGTAGCAGCCGTCAACGAACACCGCCACCTTCGCCGGGCGGAAGACGAGGTCAGCCGTACGCCGGAGCCTGGGCAGCGGGCGTGCGGCGACCCGATAACGGAGGCCGCCGGCATGGACGAGCTGCCTGATCCGCAGCTCTGGCTTGGTGTCCCGGCTCCGGATCGCCTGCATGTTCCGCCGGTTTGCTGCGGATGACGCCCAGGATCCCTCCGGCGGAACCCAGGTATCAGTCATGGGGCTTCCTCATCTCGGACATCGTCGGCTGCACTGGCAGCTCTGCTTCCAGGTTATGGCGCATGGCCCCGTTCTAGCTCCGCCCGGCCGGGGCGCCGCTGTGGCGGCTGCCGTCGGTGGCCTCCAACAGCGAGCTGTTGGCGACGTTGCGCACCCGGTGGAGGCCGTCCGTGACCACGTGGTCAGGCACGGGGTGAGTCTGTCACCGGGGGCCGACAGGCCTCGTAGGCGAAGGCGGCTGCGAGGACGGCGGCCGTTGCGGTCACCTCGGCGAGGGCGGAGACGGTGGTGCCGAGCGGGACGGCCAGGGTGAGCAGGGCGGCCGTAAGCAGGCGGGGCAGGTTGGGGGTGAGGGCGAAGGTGCGGCGGACGGCGGTGTTCACCACGAGGAAGAGCGCGACGCCGCCGGCCAGCGCGGCGGCCTGGGCGAGGGTGATCGGGGCGGCGGGGTGGGCGACGGCGGACTTCACGCCGGTGGCGAAGAGCAGGACGCCGAGCAGCAGCCCGTAGTGGCCGAGGTTGTAGACGCTGACCGCGAGCCGGTTGCGCCGGTCCGAGGGGAGCGCGGCCATGTGGTGTTCGGCGCGGGCGTCGTCGTCGCGGCCGAAGTACGCCCACCAGAGGCCGACGCAGACGGCGAGGCTGAGGAGGGCGACGGCGATCAGCGCGGCGCCGAGCTCGGCGGTGCCGGCTCCGACACCGATGGCGATCACCGACTCGCCGAACGCGATGATCACGACCAGTCCGTGGCGTTCGACGAAGTGGTCGGCGCGGAGCTGGAAGCTGGGCAGGTCGACCAGCCGGGGGATCGCGAACTGCAGGGCGAAGGCCGCTGCCCAGAAGGCGAGTTGGGTGGTGCCGGTGAGGTAGCCGCCGGTCACCACCAGGCCGGTGTTCAGCAGGTTGAGGCCGCCCATCCGCAGGACCGGGCCGAGGGCCACGCCGGAGGCCGCGAACATGCCCGTGTGCACGGCGACGACCAGCAGGTACGCCCACCCGAAGGCCGCGCCGCTGCCCTCGAAGGCGTGCGGCACGGAGAGCGAGATCACCAGGAACCCGGCCATGGCGAGGAGCAGCAGTCCGCGGCGGCCGTGGGTGCTGGGGGGCATCGCGTTGGTCAGCCAGATGAAGGCGTCGTACATCCACCAGATCACCGCCAGCATCACCACCACCTGGGCGAGGCCGCCGGCCGTGAGGTGGTGGACCAGGCTCCCGGTGAGCTGGGTGATGGTGAAGACGAAGACGAGGTCGAGGAAGAGTTCGAGCGGGGCCACCCGCAGGGCGGGTTCCGCCTCGGCCGCGGAGGGGGCCGGCAGGGTTCTGGGCACGGGCACGGTCACCGCGCGAGTATGCGGCACACCGCCCGTTCCGCGAGGGCGTTTTCAACACTCGGACACCCTTTCGCCCGCCCCGGCCGGACAGCGCGTCAGATCGGACGCCTATGCTGCCACGAATGGTGTCCGACCGAATTCCCTCGCCCGACGGATCCGCGGATCCGTCCCACCGTCAGCAGCCGGCCCTCGACAGCGCGATCACCGACCTGGAGGCGGCGAACGAGGCCGCCGACATCGAGCGGTTCGACGCCGCGTTCCGCCTGGTGGGCGGGCTGCTCGGACCGGCCGGTGCCCGCGAGTCGGCGGCGGTCGGCCCGCGGCTGGCCGCACTGCTGCCCGACGCCCCGCCGTTCGAGCGGGCCAGCCTGGCGATGATGGTGGGCGCCTGCGTGGAGCGCGGCGCCGACCCGGTGGCCTGCGCCGACCAGGTGCTCGCCGGCCTGCGCGAGGCGCTGACCGGCGCCCTGCTGATGAGCGAGCGCTGGAAGGAGACCGGCGGCGGCGAACTGCCCGACCCGGAGGCCGACAGCCCGGGGGAGGCGCACGCCCGGATCGCCGACCCGGACGACCCGGACGGGTGGCCCGCCCACCGCGCGGTGATCGGCTGGTGGACGCTGCACCTGTGGCAGATGGCCTCGTTCGCGGTGTACACGCACGCCGCCGTCCGCACCTCGGCCCGGACCTCCGGCGTGACGGACGTGCTGGCCGAGCTGATCGAGCGGTACGGCGAGGAGCAGCACGACCTCAAGGGCGTGCTCTACCTGATGAAGACGCTGGACGACGAGCCGCTGCTGGTGCTGGACCGCCCGAGCGGCACCGGCTACCTGGTCCGGATGGACGGCCTGACCGACAACTTCCAGCTGCACACGCTGCTCGCCGAGCTGCTGATCGGCGGCGGCCACCTGCCCGGCGCCCGGCCGGACCCGGAGGTGGTCGCGCTCAGCCGGACCGAGGAGGCCGACGGGCGCCGGGTCACCGCACTGGGCGCGTTCAACCTGCTCGCCCCGGACGGCTCGTGGATCTGGAACGAGGGCACGCCCAGCGACGTCCCGGTGGTGGACGGCGTCCGCACCCTGGTGCTGGAGCCGCAGCCGTACGAGCGCAGCTGGTCGGCCGGCCGGTTCATCCCGCAGGTCCCGGGGGACCTCCGGCTGGAGCGGGTGCTGGCGCCGGCCGAGGCCGCGGACCTGCTCTCCCGGACCGCACCGGCGCACCCCTTCGAGCAGGCCTTCCGCTAGGAACGCACGGCGAGGGGGCGGACGGCGAGGGGGCGGACGGCGTGCCCGGGCATGCGCCGCGCCCACGGAGGCACGGCGTACCGTCCCGCCGGACGGCGTGGCGGGCGGGTTATGGTCGAGACGTCCACGGAGTCCGGGAATCTGCAGGAGTGGAGTCGGCAATGGCGAGGATCCCGAACGTGCTCTCGACCGCGGCGCCCGCCGCGCTCACCGCCGCGAGCGGCCTGGTCGGCGGCTACGGCGTCGCCCGCTGGACGGGCAGGCGCGAGCTGGGCGGCGCGGTGCTGGCCGTGGCCGGGGCGGGTGCCGCCGCACAGTGGCACCGCAGCTCGGGCGCGGCCACCGCGGCCGCACTGACCGGGCTCTACGTGGCCGCGTTCGGCGGCTCCCACCCGCTGGCGAAGAAGATCGGCGCCTGGCCGTCCGTCTTCGCCGTCACCGGCGTGGTCGCCGCCGCCTCGACCGCCGCCACCGCCCTGACGGCCCGCAAGCGCTGACCCCGGCACGGGGATGCTGACGCCCCCTCAGTCCTCAGTCACCAGCCCGCTCCGGCGGCGCGGCCGCACGTCACCCGACGGCCGCGCCGAACCGGGCCTCGAAGGCGGACCGGTTCGCCGAGACGGGCGTGCGGTCCCAGACCGCGAACACCACCCGCTCGAAGGCCGCGCCGTACCGGGCCAGCGCCCCCTCGAAGGCCTCGGCCACCTGCGCCGGGTCGTTGCGGAACACCCCGCAGCCCCAGGCCCCGAGCACCAGCGTCGGTATCTCGTGCCGGGCCGCCACGGCGAGCACCCGGAGGGCCCGCTCGGCGAGCACGGCCCGCACGTCCGCCCCGGCCGAACGCCGCTCCAGCTGGCCCGCGTTGGGCGCCGGCGAGGTCAGGAAGGTGACCGGGTACGGCCGCGCCAGCAGCCCGCCGTCCGCGCCCCGGATCACCGGCACGTCGGGCGAGACGATCACCCGGTGGCTGTACCGCAGGTCGGTGGAGGCGCGGTGCGCCGCGTAGTAGTCCGATGCCTCCAACAGGCAGGTGTACAGCAGGGCGCTGCGGCAGAGGTCCTCCTCCTGCGCGCGGGCGCCGCGCAGGTAGCCGCCGCCCGGGTTCCGCGCGGAGGCGAAGTTGAGCACCCCGACCCGGCCCGCCCCGGCCCCGACCAGCCTCCGGGCAGCCTCGATGCTGCCCTCGGCCGTCACCTCCACGGCGCCGGCGGCCGGCCCCGGCCCCGGTGCACCCGCCCGCACCAGCGCGTCCAGCGCCTCCGGCGTGTACGACACCGTCCCCTCCCTGGCCACGGCCAGCCGTTCCGCCACCCGAACGAGCTCGCCCCCGGCCGCCCGGTAGCTCCCCCGCTCGACGATCTCCTCGTTCACCACCGCGACGTGATGCAGTCTGCTGCTCATGTCCGCGACCGTACGGGACCGGGCCGCCCGCGCGCCACAGGTTATTCTCACCGGTAGAACAACAGGGCGGACAGGGCCCGAGAGGCGAACGGCCGCGCGGCGAACCGGCCGCCGACCGGAACCGTCCCCCGGAACGCCGACGGGCCCGCCCCACCGAAGTGGAGCGGGCCCGCGGTCAGTGCCTGCTGCGCGTCACGCGCGCGGCGTCAGTTCTTCCAGCGCGGCTTGCGGTCGTCGCGGTTGAAGCCACCGGAGTTGAAGCCACCGGAACGGCCGCCACGGTCGTCGCGGTCACGGTTGAAGCCACCGGAGGCCTGCGGGCGGCCACCGGAGCGGTGGTCGTCGCGGCGGGAGAACGGACGGCTGCTGCCGCCGCGCTCGTCGCGGTCACGGCCGAAGGACGGACGGTCACCGAAGGAGCGGGCCGGGCGGTCGCCGAAGCCACCGGAACGGCCGCCACGGTCGTCGCGGTCACGGTTGAAGCCACCACGGTCGTCACGGTTGAAGCCACCGGAACGGCCACCGCGGTCGTCACGGTCACGGTTGAAGCCACCGCGGTCGTCACGGTTGAAGCCACCGGAACGGCCACCACGGTCGTCACGGTCACGGTTGAAGCCACCACGGTCACGGTCACCGAAGCCACCCGAACGGCCACCACGGTCGTCACGGTTGAAGCCACCGGAACGGCCACCGCGGTCGTCACGGTCACGGTTGAAGCCACCACGGTCACGGTCACCGAAACCGCCCGAACGGCCACCACGGTCGTCACGGTCACGGTCGCGGCTGAACGCCGGGCGCTCGGTCCGGGCCTCGCGGTACGACGGGGTGCGCTCCTCGGCCACCGGCGCGGCGGTCTCGGCCGGGGCCTGCGCGGCCTCGGCGGAGTCGGCCTCGGCGGCCGGCGCCTCGTCCTCGATGCCCAGCTCGGCCCGCTCGCGCGCGGCACGGGCGGCCAGGCGGTCGGCCTCCTCGCGCAGCTCGGTGGCGCGACGCTGCGCGCGCTCCAGCTGGCGGGTCATGTCGGCGAGCTCGCGCTCGGCGGCACCGGCGATGCCGGCCGCGCTCTCGGCCTGGACCTCGATCAGCGAGCGGGCGCCGGTGATCCGGGCCACCTCGGCGTCGAAGGCGTGGTCGAGGATGTGGCGCGAGGCGTCGACGCCCGCGTCCTCCATCAGGCGGAAGACGCCGCGGCGCTGGTGCGGGAGCACCAGGGTGACGACGGTGCCGGAGCGGCCGGCGCGCGCGGTGCGGCCGGAGCGGTGCAGGTAGTCCTTGTGGTCGCCGGCCGGGTCCACGTTGAGGACCAGGTCGATGCCGTCGACGTGGATGCCGCGGGCGGCGACGTCGGTGGCGACGACGACGTTGACGTAGCCGTCCTTGAAGTCGCCGAGGACGCGGGTGCGGGCGCCCTGGGTCATGCCGCCGTGCAGCGCGTCGGCCTTCACGCCGGCCTCGATGAGCTGCTCGGCGACGCGGTCGGCGCCCATCTGGGTGCGGACGAAGATGATCGTGCGGCCCTTGCGGGCGGCGATCGCGTTGGTGATCGGCGCCTTGTCCTTGGGCTTCACCACGAGGATGTGGTGGGTCATGGTGGTGACCGCCCCGGCCGACGGGTCGACCTCGTGGGTGACCGGGCTGTTCAGGTAGCGCTTGACCAGGGTGTCGATCTCGTTCTCCAGGGTGGCGGAGAACAGCAGGCGCTGGCCGCCGGCCGGCACCTGGTCGAGGATCTCGGTGACCTCGGGCAGGAAGCCCATGTCGGCCATCTGGTCGGCCTCGTCGAGGACGGCGACCTGGACGGCGTCGAGCTTGGCGGAGCCGCGGTTGATCAGGTCGCGCAGACGGCCGGGGGTGGCGACCAGGACGTCGACACCGCGCTCCAGCGCGTAGATCTGGTTGGACATCGAGGTACCGCCGCAGACGACCTTGAGGCGCAGGCCGAGCACCGAGCCGAACGGCTCCAGGGCGTCGGCGACCTGCATCGCCAGCTCGCGGGTCGGAACCAGGATCAGGCCGCGCGGGGACTTGGCCCGGGTGCGCTCGCCGTCGGCGAGGCGGGTCAGCAGCGGCAGGCCGAAGCTGAGGGTCTTGCCGGAGCCGGTGCGGCCGCGGCCCAGCACGTCCTTGCCGGCCAGCGCGTCCGGGATGGTCGCGGCCTGGATCGGGAACGGGGTGGTCACACCGCGCTTGGCGAGGGCCCGGACGACGTCGTCCGGCAGGCCCAGGTCGCCGAAGGTGATGGTGGGCTCGGCGTCCTCCGCGGCCTCCTCGGCCTCGGCGGCGGCCTCGGCGTCCGCGGCGCGCTCGACGGCCTCGGTGGCCTCGGCGACGACCTCGGCGGAGGCGGCGTCGACGGTGACGTCGATCAGCTCGGCGTCGGTCTCGGGGGTGGTGACATCGGCGGCGGACTCGCTCGCGGGCATGGCGAAGCGGGCGTCGTCAACGAGAGACATGCAAAACCTTCCGGAAGTGGCACGCGCCAAAGTCCGGGGTTCTGTTTCACAACCGCCTCTATGCGGTCAGCCACGGATCGCCGGAACGCGCCAAGGGCGCCAGATGGGAATAGGGCGCCAGTCAAATGAATCAAACGAACGATCTACCACCATAGAGGACCCTCGGGATCGGAGGCAAATGCGCTGGCCAGACCGCTAATGCCCGCCCGGTCCGACGGTGGGGGCCGAAGATCCGGAGCTTCCGGCGGAGGGTTCCTGGGTCGGCCGGTCCGTCGGCGGGGGCGTGGTGTGCCCGGGCTCGGGGGTGGCCGACGGCCGCCCGGTGGGGGTCGCCGGCGGGCTGGTGACCGTGCCGCCGCCGGACCGCCCGTCGCCGGTCCCGCTCCCCGTACCGGCGGTACCGCCGGCGCCACCGGCGGCTCCGCCGCTCGCCCCGCCCGAGGAGGAACCGCCCGAGGAGGAGCCGCCCGACTGAGGCCCGGTGCCGGCGCTCACGCCCCCGGCGGCCCCGTTCGCGCCGGGCGCGGTCTCGCCGGGCACCGCGCCCGGCATGGTCCCCGCGCCGTCGGAGGCGCCGTCGGACGCACCGTTCACGCCGGGGAGTGCCCCGCCCGGTGCCGAGGTCAGACCCGCCCCCGGCGTGTTCCCCGGCTGAGAGCCCCCGGTGCGCTCCGGGCGCCCGGACGCACCACCCTGGTGGCTGCCCCCGCTCGGCGCGGCCGAGCCGCCGCCCGCGGACTTGCCCGGCGACCCGGCCTGCCCCATCGGGACCGCGCCGTGCTTCGCGTCCGCCGCCGGACCCACCGACATGCACCCGGTCAGGCCGAGCCCGGCCACCGCCAGCACCGCCGCCGCCCGCACCACACCGTTCCGCACGGCCACCGCCCGCGGCGCGGCCTGCCGGACCGCCACCGCCCGCACCACCGCCGGGCGAACCGTCCGCATCTGCCGCACCGGACGTGCCTCGCGTGTTTCCCGCACGTCGCGCGTTTCCCGCACGTCGCGCGTTTCCCGCACGTCGCGCGCCTCACGCGCCGAAGGCACCTCACGCACCGCACGCATCGCCGCCACCGCGCTCCCTCTCCGCCGCCCCACCCGGGCCGTTCACCGGCCGTGCACCGTGCCCGGCCACTTCCGGTGCCCAACGCGCGCCCCGGGGCACGGGACACGGTCTGCCCGGCAGGAAGCCCCCGGCACCATCCGGCCGGCGCAGCCGCACCGGGGGTGAACCGAGGCGAACCACCCACCCAGGAGCCACAGAAGCCCCCAGCTCCCCAGGGGCCCGGGCAGCCCCTGATGCCCCTCCGGCCTCTCCGGCCCCTCTCGTTCCGACCCTCCCGACCCGCCCGGCTCAGCCCCAGAGCGCCGAGGCCAGCCCCGCCCCCGCGTAAGCCGCCGCCAGCCCCACCGCCACGCTGCCCGCCACGTTCGCCAGCGCGTACCGCCCCGCCCCGCTCTCGGCCAGTCGCAGCGTCTCGTACGAGAAGGTCGAGTACGTCGTCAGCGCCCCGCAGAACCCCGTCCCGAGCAGCAGTTGGACGCGCGAGGACGCCGCGCCCGCCACCACCGCCCCGGTCACCAGTCCGAGCACCAGGCAGCCGAAGGCGTTCACGACGAAGGTGCCCCACGGGAACACCGAGTCGTGCCGGGACTGCACCGCGCGGTCGGTCAGGTAGCGCAGCGGCGCGCCGACCACCGCCCCGGCCACCACCAACAGCCAGTTCACGCCCCGCCCCCCGCCCCGGGCCGCCCGCCCGGGCCCTCGCCGGCCCCGCGCTCGCCGGCCCCGGCAGCCGGCTGACCGGCCGCACCGTCCCGCCCACGCCCGGCGTAACGGATCACCTCGCACGGATCGAGCACCACCAGGCCCTCCGCCACCAGCTCGTCCAGCTGCGGCAGGAAGGCCCGCACCCGCTCCTCGGTGTCCACGATCACCACGGCCACCGGCAGGTCCTCGCTCAGCGACAGCAGCCGCGCCGTGTGCACCAGCGACGAGGCCCCGAAGCCCTCGATCCCCCGGAACACGCTCGCCCCGGCCAGCCCGGCGGCCCGCGCCCGGTGCACGATCTCGCTGTACAACGGCCGGTGGTGCCAGCGGTCGTTCTCGCCGACCAGCACGGTCAGCCGCAGTGCGGGCCCGGTGAGTCTGGTCATCGCCTCTCCCTTCCACCACGCGCCATCAGACGACGCGTCAACCCGGCCGCCGCCCAGACCGCCGCCAGCGCCGCCAGCAGCGTCAGCCCGAGGTAGGCCACCGCCGGGCCCGGCCGTCCCTCCACCAGCAGGCGCCGGATCTCCACGGCGTACGTGGAGAAGGTGGTGAACCCGCCCAGCACGCCCGTCCCGAAGAACGGCCGCAGCAGCGGGTGCGCCGGCCGCCCCTCGGTGACCGCCACCAGGAACACGCCGATCACCGCGCAGCCCACCACGTTCACCACGAGGGTGGTCCACGGGAAGTCCGCCGGCCCGCCCGGCCACAGCAGCCCGGCGCCGTACCGGGCCGAGGCCCCGATCGCGCCGCCCAGGGCCACCACCGCCACCGCCGGCCCCTGGCCGCGCAGCACCGGCGGCCGCCGCGGCACGGGCGGCCGGGACGCCACCCGCGGCGCACCGCCCGAGCCGTCCACGCCGCCCGAACCCTCCGAACCGTCCACCGCGTTGTCCACCGAGCCGCCCACCACGTCGCCCACTGCGCCGTCCCAGGTCGTCATGGAGCCATGAAACACCGGCCCCGACTGCCTGGCACACCGTCACCCCAGACCCGACAATGATCCGGTGGAGATGACCCGGGAAGAGTTCGAGACGCTGGTCAGCGACGCCCTGGACCAGATTCCCCCGCAGCTCGCGGCCATGATGGACAACGTCGCGGTCTTCGTCGAGGACGAACCCGACCCCTCCGACCCCGAACTCCTCGGCCTCTACGAGGGCACCCCGCTCACCGAGCGGGGCGAGTGGTACGCCGGTGTCCTGCCCGACCGGATCATCGTCTACCTGGGCCCGACGCTGCGCCACTGCGACACCCGCGAACAGGTGGTCGACGAGGTCCGCACCACCGTCATCCACGAGGTCGCCCACCACTTCGGCTTCGACGACCACGAGCTCGACGAACTCGGCTGGTCCTGACCCCCGCCGCCACGGCCCCGCGGCCGCCCCCGCGGCCGCCCCGCCACACCGCCCCCACCCCCTCCCGCCCGGTCGGCCGAAACCCGTTTTGGCGTTCGGCTCGCCATCCCATATGCTTCTCGACGTCCCCGGAACGCTGGAAACAGCCGAACGGACCACAAGCCCTCATCGTCTAGTGGCCCAGGACGCCGCCCTTTCAAGGCGGTAGCACGGGTTCGAATCCCGTTGGGGGCACGCAGTACCGTAGTGAAGTGCAGTAGAGCAAGACCTATGTGGAGCGACACCACACCAGGTCCCGTGGAGCAGTTGGTTAGCTCGCCACCCTGTCAAGGTGGAGGTCGCGGGTTCAAGTCCCGTCGGGATCGCTCGTCTCGCAAGAGGCGGTGCAGTACGGCCAGGTAGCTCAGTTGGTACGAGCGTCCGCCTGAAAAGCGGAAGGTCGCCGGTTCGACCCCGGCCCTGGCCACATAGCCTGACCAGGCACGATGCCCTCGAAGCAGCTCGCTTCGGGGGCATTTTCGTGCCGTTTGACGCCAACGGCGCAGCGGACGGTCACTCCCCTCACGGCCCCGCCGAGCGAGTACGTGACGTACTTGACGTACTTCACGGGCGCGGGCGACCCTGGTTCTCGGACGAGGAGGCTTCCGATGACAGCAGTCCACTACGAGAGCTACACCGAAGCCAGAGCGCACCTGAAGGATCTGCTCGACGCAGCCGGGCAGGGCCGTGTCGCGACCGTTCGCCGCGACACCGAGTACGCGGCGGTGGTCGACGCGGGACGGCTACGCCACGCCCTCACGCTGCTGTGTCCGTCCAAGGCCGAGGTGGTCGCAGAGGGTGGCGGCTGGTCGGTGTTCTTCCCTGGCCTCCCGGTCGCCGCGGACGGCGGCACGTTCGATGAGGCCATCGACGAGATGGTCGACGCGCTCCGCGAGTATGCGGAGGACTGGCAGGACCGACTCCTGAGCGCTCCGAACCACCGTGACAACTGGGGCCTGGTCCAGCTGATCGGCCTCAGCGACGACGCGCAGCTCCGCGACTGGCTGCTCGGAGTCGCGAAGTGACCTGGCCTCAGCCGACACGCGAACGGCACGAGCAGTTCTGCAAGGTTGAAGGCTGGGATCGCGTACGTGACGCGCGCGGTCGCACCGGTACCCACCACATCACCTATGAGTTCGGGCTCCCCGATGGACGGATCCTGCGCACTCGGGTATCGCATCCGGTCGACCGCACCGCGTACGGCGCGAGCATGTGGGCGCACATCCTCCGCGATCAGCTCGACGTGACAGAGGATGTCTTCTGGCCGTGCGTCCTGGACGGCACGCTTCCCGATCGAGGCGCGCCCGAGCCACCACGCGAGGCGATCCCCGTGGATCTGGTCTACCTGCTGATCAACCGCGTCGGCCTCACCGAGGGCCAGGTCGCCGAGCTGGACAGGGCCCAGGCGATCGAGCGACTCCAGCAGTTCTGGACCGAGGGTCGCTGACACCAGTCGCTGGATCGCCGCCCGGGGCTACTGGTGGCCGTCCCCGAGCCCCACACACGGCAAGGACGGGCTTCAGCCCAGCAGAGCCCGATCGTCGAGCCGGCGCAGCAGGCCCGGCAGGTGCCGGTACTGCTCGCGGAGCGCGGCCACCCGCTGCCGGAACTCAAGGCCGCGCCCCACGTGATCACAGGCGTCACGGAGCACGACCAGGAGAGCCACGGCGCTGTCATAACGGGCCGCCTGCTTACGAGCGACATGGTTCTCGACCTCGTGCCAGATCGCTCCCTCCTCGGCGGCCAGAGCAGTCAGCTTCATCGCTCGCGCCTCGACTCGAACCCGTTCGGCGCGCTGTCGGCGTTCCGTGACTCGCGCATGCGCCGCGTCCAGCAGTTCCGCGACGGAGCGCTGGCCCGACACCGTCACGGCAGACGGTTCGCCGCGCAGCCGGCGCACAAGTTCGGCTCCCAGCTGAGGCTCATCCCCCAGCGCGAGACGCAACAGGAGGCCATCCTTCTCCTTCTCGGGAAGCGCGGCGATCAGTGGCGCCAGCTTCTTCTTCCCGGGCCGCTTCGGAGGTGCGGGGGCGGGCGGGCTGGCCTCGGCGGCGACCGCCAGCAGATCGGCGTCGACCCGCAGGAAGTCCGCGAGCGCCCGCTGCGGTGCGGTGAGCCGGTCGAGCCCGGCCGGGACCGGGGGCTCGACCGCTGCCCGGTAAGCCTCCTCGTCGTCCTCCTGGAATGCCCAGGCGCCGATGGCGGACAGCCATGCGAGGTAGAGGGCACGGTGATCTCCAGCGGCCAACTCGGCTCGAACCCCGGCGATGGCACCGAGCGAGTCCTCGGCGCCCTCGTCCCAGTCCCCGCTCTCGTCCTCGCTGCGCAGGTCCAGGACTAGGTGGGTCTTGGTCGTCCACGCCTCGACGTACTCGTCGAAGCAGTACGGCTCCAGTGCCCGCAGCGGGAGCTGCCCCTTGGGCAGGCGCAGGATCACCTGATGGGTGCCCCAGTTGGTCAGGTAGAGGTGGGCGTCGTAGTACTGCTCCACCATCCGCCGAGAGTCACCGCGGAAATTGCCCCACTGATATTCGTTGGTGAAGCTGGTCGCGGTGATCCGGGCCCGGGTGGACAGCGACCGCAGTTGCTCCTGCTCGTCGCTGGTCAGCGGTCGGTCGATCGCCAGGAACCCGTAGTACTGGTACTCGCTCATCGCTGGGACCCTAACGGGAATGCCGATCCTCGATGATGAGATCCGTCAAGCCCAGAGCAGACAGGAAGCGGCGATGGAACCCGAGCAGCCACGCACCGTCGAGCAGGTCCGAGGTCTCGTCAGCTGGATGGGCGCGGGACGCAAGCTCACCCAGATGGGCAAGGTCACCCTCGCGGACGCGCGGGCCCTGGTCACACTCCTGGAGACCGGCGACACCATCGACCCGGCCATCGGTGACAGGACCTTCAAGACCAAGTCCAGCCAGGAGCTGTACCACCTGAACCTGCTGGTCGAATGGGCCAAGGCGGCCCGGCTGCTGCGGGTCACCGGCGGCCGCCTGGTGCCCGTCAAGAAGAACGCGCGCGTACTGGAGGATCCCGAGCGCATCCTCGACGCGATGTTCGAAGCCCTGCCGCGCATCGGCGAGGCGGTACTCCCCTCCGGGTGGCTCGGCTCGATGTTCGCGGAGGAGTACCCCGCCGGGCTGCGGGCGGTGCTGACGAGCCTCTACGCCACGGACCTCCCGGTGCCGGAGCAGAAGCTGCGGACTGCGGTGTGGGAGGCGCTGTCCGGGTTTTTCGTCCTCGACGACCTTCCCGAGGACCGCCTTCGCCTCCTGCGTCAGAGCAACGACCGCGACGTGGACCGCCTCCTCGCCACGCTCAATGGCCTCGGGGCCGCCCAGCAGACCGGCAAGTCCGTCGCTCTCACCTCGGCCGGCCGTCAAGCCATGGCCCGGTTGCGCGGGGAGCCACGCCCCGGCGACCCCGTCTACCAGCTTCGCATCCAGCTCGCCGATGTGGATCAGCCTGCGGTGTGGCGCCGCGTCCAGGTGCCGGTCGGTATCCGCCTCGACAACCTGCACCGGGTCATCCAGGCGGCGATGGGCTGGCAGAACTGCCACCTGCACGCGTTCAGCGCGAACGGCGTCGACTACGGGCGCCGCTCGTCCGAGCTCGACTTCATCGACGAGACCACCGCCACCCTGGACACTGTCGCCAAGGAGGGGGCACCCCTCGATTACACCTACGATTTCGGCGACTCGTGGGACCACCGCATCACCGTCGAACACCAGATGGCAGCCGATGCCGACCACCACTATCCCGCCTGTGTGGACGGAGCGGGAGCCTGCCCACCCGAGGACTGCGGCGGCCCGGGCGGGTACGAAGAACTCAAGCGGACCCTCCACGACTCCGCCCACCCGGAGCACGAGGACCTGCTGCGCTGGCTCGGTATCGAGACAGCAGCCGACTTCGACCCGGCCCGCTTCGACCTGCGCGAAACCAACCGGCAACTGCGCACTCTCGGCTGGTGAGCACGGTCCGGTCCCGTGACTCCGGTTGACGCCAACGCTGATGCCAACCGCCGTGCACCATGCCGTCCGTAGCCGCACTTCCACGGACGGCAGAACCGCTCAAAACAGGGCGTATCGACGCTCCGGCTTGGCCTGAAAAGCGGAAGGTCGCCGGTTCGACCCCGGCCCTGGCCACCGTACGAGGAAGGCCCCGGAGAGTTCACTCTCCGAGGCCTTCTGCATGTCACACCCGCCAAGAAGCGCTGCCGACTAGGCTGAGAACCCGGTCGGCTCGCCCGGGAAGGCACCGGACATGAACCCAGAGCACTTCGCCCTGTTGGAAGAAGCCCGCAGGAACCTGCCAGACGGGTTCAAGGTCGAGATCTCGGGCGACACCATCGTCATGATGGTCAGCCCGTCGGGCATCCACCAGCGGAACCTGCTGGTGGTGCGCCGCCAGTTCGACGCACACGCCCCGGCCGACCTGCTGCCGAGCGAGAACACCGACCTGGTCTCGCCGAACGTCGGCAAGAGCCGCAACCCCGACCTGAGCTACCTGCCGGGTGAGGCGCTGGAGACCACCGACAACCAGGTCCCCGCCGAGCTCGCCGCGATCGCCGTCGAGCTGGTCTCCCCCTCCAACCCGGAGAACGACTGGGTGGGGAAGGTGCGGGACTACCCGCTCATGGGCATCCCGCTCTACCTGCTGGTCGACGCCCGGCAGAAGACCGTCACCCTGTTCAGCCGGCCGGACGGCACGAAGTACCACCGTCGCGAGGACATCGAGTTCGGCGAGACGCTGCACGTTCCACCGCCGTTCGACTTCGAGCTGGTCACGACGGCGCTGCTGCCCTACTGAGCTGCGAGCCGGGTGGTGAGCCAGTCGGCGGTGGCGGGGAGCCAGTCGACGAGGGCGTTGCCGAGCAGGTGGTTGCCGTGGGGGACGTGGAGGAGGGTGGCGTCCGGCGCGTGGCGGGCCAGGGACTCGGCCGTGGTGACGCCGGGGATCCGGTCCTCGCCGCCCTCGACGACCAGGAGCGGGCCGGTGATCGCCGGGGCCAGGCCGGTCAGGTCGATGCGGTCGGCGAAGGCGCGCGCGGCCTCCGGGCCGCCGCAGCGCTGGGTCAGGGTCGCGGTGACGAAGGGGACCAGGGCGTCCCAGTCCAGCCGGTACGGGCCGCTGACCACGGCCGTGGCGCGGACCCGGGGCTCGTGGGCGGCGGTGACCGCGGCGTAGTAGCCGCCGAGGCTGAGGCCGATCACGCCGACCCGGGTGGCGTCCACGCCGTCCCGGGCCGCCAGGGCGTCGATCACCCGGCCGACCACGCGGTGGTAGTCCGGGTCGGGGGTGCTGGTCGCGGCGAGGACGCCCTGGCCCGGGCCGTCCATGGCGAACACGGCCGTGCCTCGCGCCAGCAGCGCCTCGGCGACGGCGTGGAACTCCTCCTTCCCGGAGTCCATGCCCGGCACGACCACCACCACCGGGGCCCGCCCGTCCCCGGCCGGGCGGCGGAGCCAGCCCGCGAACGACCCGCCCTCGATCCGCTCGGCGGCCGGCTCCAGGCGGGCCAGCGCGCTGCGCATCGCCTCGTCCGCCTCGGTGGCGGCGCGGGCGGCGGCCGCGCGGTCGGGGTGCGGCAGCAGCGCGGCGAAGTGGAACCAGCGGGCGGCGGTCCGGTAGGCCTCGCCCGCGGTCCGGCGGCGGCCCTCGGCCGTGGCCTGGTCGGCGGCGGCGAGGTGGCGCAGGCCGGCGGCCCGGCAGGCCTCGGGCCACCCGAGCAGGGACGGCAGCGCGGCGGTGACGCGGGTGTACTCGTGCGGGTCCAGCCCGGCGCCGGTGGCGCGCGGACGGTTCTCCTCGACGAAGGCCGGCAGCAGCGCGGGGTGGTCGAGGAAGGACAGGTCGGGGGCGGCGGTCATCGGAGCGGCTCTCTGTTCGGGGACGGAGGTCGGGCGGGTGGAGCGGGGTCAGGTCCGGCGGGTGGAACGGGGCGGGGTCAGGACAGGGTGAGCACGGCCTTGCCGCGGATCCGGCGCTCCCGCAGGTCGGTGAGGACGGCGGCGGTCTCCGTCCAGGGCGCGACCCGGCCGATCTCCGGGGTGAGCCGCCCCTCCCCGACCAGGCGCACCAGGGTGGCGAGGTCCGTGCCGTCCGCGGTGTCGGAGTCGGCGTAGTGGAAGTGCCGCAGCGTGGCGGACTCCGGGCCGGCGAAGAAGCCGAAGAAGTCCAGCGTCGCGGGCGTCCGGGAGGCCTGGCCGAACCAGATCAGCGTGCCGCGCTTGGCCAGCCGGGCGAGCGCCAGGGGCAGGTCCGGCCCGCCCGTCGATTCCAGCACCAGGTCGTACGGGCCGCGCGCCGCGCCGACCTCGTGCACGACCTCCGCCGCGCCCAGCTCGGCCAGCCGCCGGCCGCGCTCGGCCGAGGCCGTGACCACGGTGAGCTCGGCGCCCGCGGCGGCGGCCAGCTCGGTGACGTAGTGGCCGACGCCGCCGGAGGCGCCGGTCAGCAGCACCCGGCGGCCGGCCAGCGCGCCGGCGGTGCGCAGCAGCCGCAGGGCGGTCAGCCCGGCCAGCGGGAGGGCGGCCGCGCGGACGCTGTCCAGCTCGTCCGGGAGCTCGGCCAGCGAGGCGGTCGGCACGCACACGTACTCGGCCCAGCCGCCGGCGGGCGGGTGGCCGACCACCCGGCGGCAGACGGCCGGGCCCGACCCGTCGGCGGCGGCCTGCACGACCAGGCCGGCGATGTCCTTGCCGGGCCGCCAGCCCGGCCGGGGGGCCTCCAGCTGGAACGTCTCGCCGCGGTTGACCGAGAACGCCTCGACCTTCACCAGCGCCTCGCCCGGCCCGGGCCGCGGCTGGTCCACCTCGGCGAACCGGACCGTCTCGTCCGCCCGGCCGGTCGGTGTCAGTGCCTTCACGATCCTTCGCCCTCCCTCGGCCCCTCGCCGGCGGGACGGGCGAGGTGGTGCCCCCAGCAGACCGCTGCCGCCCGCACCCGGTCCAACAACCGCCCGGGCGGCACGACAACCGATCGTTGTCGGCACGGCCCGCCCACCGGACGCCCGCCCACCACCACCCGCCCGCTCCACCGAACGCCTGCCAACAGCACAGGAAGGCCACCGGAGCACGAGCCCGTACGCTGAGCCCCCATGGATCTCGATCTCGCCCAGGTCCGGGCGTTCGCCGTGGCGGCCGAGGAGCTGCACTTCGGGCGCGCCGCCGCACGGTTGGCGATCAGCCAGCAGGCGCTGTCGAAGCGGGTGGCCCGGTTGGAGGCGGCGCTCGGGGCGCGGCTGCTCGACCGGGACGCCCGCGGGGTCGGGCTGACCGAGGCGGGGCGGCGGTTCCTGGAGCCGGCCCGGCGGCTGCTCGTCCACGGGGACCACGCGGTGGCGGCGGTGGCCTGCACCCGGCGCCCGCTCCGGATCGACGTCTGGGGGCACCTGTACGCGCCGATGCGGACGGTCGCGCAGGCCGTCGAGGGGGTGCCGGGGCTGGAGGTGGAGCCGGTCCCGGGGCGGGACCTGCCCTCGGTCGCGGCGGCGCTGCTGCGCGGCGAGAGCGACGCCGGGTTCGGCCGGGTGCACCCGCTGCCGGACGGCCGGGACGCGGGGCTGGCCCACCGGCTGGTGCGGCTGGAGCCGGTGGACGCGCTGCTCAGCACCGACCACCCGCTGGCCGGCCGGGACGTGCTGCGCCCCGCCGACCTGCGGGACAGCGTGCTGCGCTACCCGGCCGCGGTGGACCGGCTGGACTTCCTGACCCGGTTCGCCGACCAGTTCGGCATCGCCGCGCGGACGGGTTCCACCAACCTGGGCCTGGAGCACTTCGTGGAGCGGGTCCGCACCGACCCGGCCTGCTTCTCCCTCCTCCCCGCCGACTGCCCGCTGCCCGACCATCCGGCGGCGACCGCGGGGCGGCCCGGTGTGCGGACCGTCCCGCTGGCCGACCCCACCCCGCTCTACGCCTGGTCGCTGGTCTGGCGCGAGGAGGACTCCCGGCCGCACCCCCAACTGGAGCCGCTGTTGGGGGCGTTCGGCGAGGAGGCACGGCACAGCCGGTGGCTGGAGTACGACCCGGCGCGGGACTGGCTGCCCGGCCCGGACGAGGACGCCCTGCGCCGCTGAGCCCGGACCGGCCGCCCGCCGACGCCGGTCAGTGGAACCACTGCGTGTCCGTGGCCAGCACGGCGCCACCGGCCCCGAGGAGCCTGACCGACGTCGCCTGGACGCCGGGCTTCCCGGGAAGGCCGATCCAGCGCATCGGCGAGTCCCCGAGCACGACCGGGACCGCCTCGGTGCTGGTGCCGTCGGACCAGGCCGCCACCACCCGTGCGACATCGGGCCCCACCGGGGCCACCAGGACCGGGACGCCTCCCGCCCCGCCGCCCTTGACGCCCAGCAGGCTGCCCTCCAGGGACCGCCCGGCCCCACCGCCGGTGGGGCCGGGCGGCCGCCCGTCGGGGGACGGCACCCGGCTCGCCGAGGACTCGGTCTCCGTTCCCGCGACGGTGAGGAAGACCCGAACCGTGTCGGTCCCCGGCGGGTAGATCAGTCGCAGCCGCTCGGCCGGGCTGCGGTCCGCCATCGGGTGGCCCGGCGAGGGCGAGGCGAGCTCGGTGTTGCGCTGCTTCGCGGGCCACTTCTCCTGCTGCGCGAGCGCCTGGCCCATGGTCTCCGGGTGCGGCCAGAGCTGGGCCCGGGCCTGCCAGGTGGTGCCGCCCGCCTGCCCCTGGGCGACCAGCACCTCGGTGGGCGTGAGCGGATCCCGGCCCGGCGCCGCGGACGCCCCGGCCCCGGACGCCCCGGCCCCGGACGGGGACGGCGTACCGGGCGAGGGACGCGCACCCGACGCGGACACCGCCCCCGACGTCGGCACCCCCGCGACCCGCGCCGACCCCCCGCACCCGCCCGCGCCGCCCCGGACGGGGTTCGCACATCCGCGGCGGCGGCTGTGACACTGGAGGGGCTCAAAAACCGGGGTGCGCTCCACCCCGCCTCCTTGCGAACCTAGAGGGATGCCCGCAGTGAGTTCTCCCGCAGTCCAGTCCGCCGACGCCCCTGCCCAGGGACCGGGCATCGGCGAGCTGGCCGCCCGTCTCCCCGAGCTGACCCTGCGCGACGAGGTGCGGATCGGGCGCCGGCTGGAGGGGGCCCGCCGGGTCCGCAAGCCCGGGGCGCGTCAGCAGATCGCCGCCGAGATCGCCGCCGACATCGACCGCGCCGCGCTGCTGGTCGAGCGGCGCCGGGGCGCCGTCCCCGAGATCACGTATCCCGCCGAGCTGCCGGTCAGCCAGAAGAAGGACGAGATCCTCGCCGCGATCCGCGACCACCAGGTGGTGATCGTGGCGGGCGAGACCGGCTCCGGCAAGACCACCCAGATCCCGAAGATCTGCCTGGAGCTGGGCCGCGGCGTCCGCGGCCTGGTCGGCCACACCCAGCCCCGCCGGATCGCCGCCCGGACGGTGGCGGAGCGGGTCGCCGAGGAGCTGCGGACGCCACTGGGCGAGGCGGTCGGCTGGAAGGTCCGGTTCACCGACCAGGTCGGCCAGGACACCCTGGTCAAGCTGATGACGGACGGCATCCTGCTCGCGGAGATCCAGACCGACCGCGAGCTGCGCCAGTACGACACCCTGATCATCGACGAGGCGCACGAGCGCAGCCTCAACATCGACTTCATCCTCGGGTACGTCAAACAGCTGCTGCCCCGCCGCCCGGACCTCAAGGTCGTCATCACCTCGGCGACCATCGACCCGGAGCGCTTCGCCCGCCACTTCGGCGACGCCCCGATCATCGAGGTGTCCGGCCGCACCTACCCGGTCGAGGTCCGTTACCGCCCGATCCTCGACGAGGACGCCGAGGACGACTCCACCGACGCCGACCGGGACCGCGACCAGATCCAGGCGATCTGCGACGCCGCCGTGGAGCTGCAGGCCGAGGGGCCCGGCGACATCCTGGTCTTCCTCTCCGGCGAGCGGGAGATCCGCGACACCGCGGACGCGCTGAATCGGCTGAAGCTGAAGTCCACCGAGGTCCTCCCGCTCTACGCCCGGCTGAGCTCGGCCGAGCAGCACAAGGTCTTCCAGCGCTCCCACTCCCGCCGGATCGTGCTGGCGACCAACGTCGCCGAGACCAGCCTCACCGTCCCGGGCATCAAGTACGTGATCGACCCGGGCACCGCCCGCATCTCCCGCTACAGCCACCGCACCAAGGTGCAGCGGCTCCCGATCGAGGCGGTCAGCCAGGCCAGCGCCAACCAGCGCAAGGGCCGCTGCGGCCGCACCTCGGACGGCATCTGCATCCGGCTGTACTCGGAGGAGGACTTCCTCTCCCGCCCCGAGTTCACCGACGCCGAGATCCTGCGCACCAACCTGGCCTCGGTCATCCTCCAGATGACCGCCGCCGGTCTCGGCGACATCGCCGCCTTCCCGTTCCTGGACCCGCCGGACTCCCGCAACATCAAGGACGGCGTCAACCTGCTGCACGAGCTGGGCGCGCTGGACCCCGACGAGAAGGACGTCCGCCGCCGCCTCACCCCGCTCGGCCGGCAGCTGGCCCAGCTCCCGGTGGACCCGCGGATGGCCCGGATGGTCCTGGAGGCCGACAGGAACGGCTGCGTCCGCGACGTCATGGTGATCGCCGCCGCCCTCTCCATCCAGGACCCGCGCGAGCGCCCCACCGAGAAGCGCCAGGCCGCCGACGACCGGCACCGCCGCTTCCAGTCGGAGACCTCCGACTTCCTCTCCTACCTGGCGATGTGGCGCTACGTCCGGGAGCAGCAGAAGGAGCTCTCCTCCTCGGCCTTCCGCCGGATGTGCAAGTCCGAGTTCCTCAACTACCTGCGGATACGGGAGTGGCAGGACATCTACTCCCAGCTCCGCACGGTGGCCAAGCAGCTCGGTGTGACCATCGAGGAGCCCCATCCCGACGCCGAGCCGGACGCCGACCGGATCCACCAGTCGCTGCTGGCCGGCCTGCTCTCCCACATCGGCCTGTTCGACGTGGAGAAGCGCGAGTACGGTGGCGCCCGCGGCGCCCGGTTCGCGGTCTTCCCGGGCTCCGGCCTGTTCAAGAAGCCGCCGCGCTGGGTGATGTCCGCCGAGCTGGTGGAGACGTCCCGGCTCTGGGCGCGGATCAACGCGAAGATCGAGCCGGAGTGGGTGGAGCCGCTGGCCGGCCACCTCACCAAGCGCAGCTACAGCGAGCCGCACTGGGAGAAGAAGGCCGGCGCCGTGCTGGCCTACGAGAAGGTGACCCTCTACGGGATGCCGGTCGTCGCCCAGCGCAAGGTCAACTACGGCCGGATCGACCCCGGTCTCTGCCGCGAGCTGTTCATCCGCAACGCGCTGGTCGAGGGCGACTGGGAGACCCACCACCGGTTCTTCGCCGAGAACCGCAAGCTGCTCAGCGAGGTCGAGGAGCTGGAGAACCGGGCCCGCCGCCGGGACATCCTGGTCGACGACCAGACCCTGTTCGACTTCTACGACGAACGGCTGCCGGACGACGTCGTCTCCACCCGGCACTTCGACTCCTGGTGGAAGAAGGCCCGGCACGACCAGCCGGACCTGCTCAACTTCGAGAAGTCGATGCTGATCAACGACGCCGCCGACGGCGTCACCGAGGCGGACTACCCGGACCACTGGCAGCAGGGCAAGCTCCGCTTCAGGCTGACCTACCAGTTCGAGCCGGGCAGCGACGCGGACGGCGTGACCGTCCACATCCCGCTGCCGGTGCTCAACCAGGTCACCGCCGAGGGCTTCGACTGGCAGATCCCCGGCCTGCGCGAGGAGCTGGTGACCGCCTACATCAAGTCCCTCCCCAAGGCGATCCGGCGCAACTTCGTGCCGGCGCCGGACTTCGCCAAGGCGGCGCTGCGCCAGGTGAAGGACCGCCAGGAGCCGCTGCTGCCGACCCTGGAGCACGTCCTCAAGCGGCTGACGGCGGTCACCGTCCCGCCGGAGGCCTGGGACGACGAGCGGGTGCCGGAGCACCTCAAGGTGACCTTCCGGGTGGTGGACGGCCGCAAGAAGCTCGCCGAGTCCAAGGACCTGGAGGACCTGCGGCTCCGGCTGAAGCCCAAGCTGAAGGAGACGCTCTCCTCGGCCGCCTCCGGCCGGGGCATCGAGCAGTCCGGGCTGACCGCCTGGCCGGCCTCCCTGCCCGTCCTCCAGCGCACCTTCGAGCAGCGCTCGCACGGCCACTCGCTGCGCGCCTACCCGGCGCTGGTGGACGAGCGGGACGCGGTCGGCATCAAGCTGTTCGACACCCCGGAGGCGCAGGAGAGGGCGATGTGGGAGGGCACCCGGCGACTGCTGGTGCTGAGCACCAACTCTCCCGCCAAGTCGATCCAGGGCCGGCTGGGCAACCAGGCCAAGCTGGCGCTCTCGTACAACCCGCACGGCTCGGTCCCGGCGCTGTTCGAGGACGTGGTGGCCTGCGCCACCGACCGGCTGATGACGCTGGCCGGCGGTCCGGCCTGGGACGAGGCGGCCTTCGGCAAGCTGCACGACAAGGTCCGGGCCGACCTGTACGACCTGTCGGCGGACACCACGCTGAAGACGGCGACGGCACTGATCGCCTTCCACAAGGCGTCGACCCGGCTGAAGTCGGTGAGCAGCCCGGTGCTGCTGTCCGCGGTGAACGACGTCCGGCTGCACCTGGCCTCGCTGGTGCACCCGGGCTTCGTCACCGAGACCGGCTGGCAGCGGCTGCCGGACCTCAAGCGCTACCTGCTGGCGGTGGACCGCCGGCTGGAGGCGCTGCCCAACCACCCGCAGCGGGACGCGCAGCAGCTGCTGAAGGTCCAGCAGGTGCAGCAGGAGTACGGGGAGCTGCTGGCGGCCGTGCCGGCCGGGCGGGAGCCCTCCCCGGAGGTGCGGGCGATCCGCTGGATGATCGAGGAGCTGCGGGTCAGCTTCTTCGCCCAGTCGCTCGGCACGCCGACGCCGGTCTCGGAGAAGCGGATCACCAAGGCGATGGAGGCCGCCCGGGCGACGCTGTGAGGCCGCCCAGCTCAGCGGGCCGGGGGCCCTCAGGAGCCGGTTCGACCTGGGGGCCCCACATGGGCTACGATCTGTCTTGTTCGCAGCGCGGCAAGCAAAGCGAACGGATCAGAAAACTCTGGTCCCGTGGAGCAGTTGGTTAGCTCGCCACCCTGTCAAGGTGGAGGTCGCGGGTTCAAGTCCCGTCGGGATCGCCGTTGCCGAGAGGCCCGGAACCGTTTGGTTCCGGGCCTCTCGCCGTTTCATCGGACGCCCCTTTACACCTGACTAGGTCTAGACCACAAGTAACCGTCCGTGTGATCGTCGTCACTCATGTTTTCCCGGGACCCACTCCCCGGCACCCCCGCCAAGGTCCCAGTAATTTAATATGTAAAATTGTACATCTATTAACTGTAAATCCCCCCCGCCTCACGGGCATCAAATCGTTATCTGGAGTTCAGCATTCCGACCGGTTGGCCGGTCCGTGAGGCATGACAAAGGGGCCGCTTACCGGACCCGGCGGAGTCCGGTAAGCG
>NZ_JBEYVJ010000002.1:0-71458 GCF_040643935.1 Kitasatospora sp. NPDC047058
ATCAAGAGGTTGCAGGTTCGAATCCTGCTGAGCGCACCAGCGAGAAGCCCCCGGCCAGTGGCCGGGGGCTTCTCCGTCTTCCGGGGTGCCCTCGGCTCACCCCAGTTCGGTGCGGTTGATCCAGGGGACGTCCCGCTGGTCGAGGAACCAGTCGGAGGAGGTCAGCGGCCTGGTCCGGTTGAAGGTCGCGGGCACCGGGTCGTGCCGGATCCGGGCGGGGTCGGCGCCCAGACCGGCCAGCAGCCCGGCCAGCGCCGGGGCGAGGCCGGGCGGCCCGCTGAGGTGGACGTCCCAGCCGGACCAGTCGCCGTGCCGGAGCAGTGCGTCCCGGACGAGCCCGACGGCGGCGTCCCGGCCGCCGCCCGGCCGGGGGGCGGCCAGGAGCACCCGGAGCCGGCCGCAGTGGGCGAGCAGCCGTTCGACGGCGGCCAGGTCGTACTGCTCGGCGTCCGAGCGGGCGGCCAGCAGCAGGGTCACCTCGCGGGTGGCGAGTTCGGCGGCGAGCTGCTCCAGCAGGGCCTTGGTCTGGCCCCATCCGGTGCCGCCGGCCACCGCGAGCAGCGGCCGGTGAGAGCCGGGGTCGAGGACGGCGTCGCCGAGCGCGGGGCCGAGCCGCAGCGATTCGCCGGGCGCGACGTCGTCGACCAGGGCGGTGCTGAGCAGCCCGCCGGGCACCCGGCGGACGTGCACGTCCAGGGTCCGGTCCGGCCGCGGGGCGTTGGCGATCGAGTACGGGCGCCACACCTGCGGCAGCCGGGGGCTGCTGAGCGTGAGGTACTGGCCGGGGACGAACGGGTACGGGTGCGCCGGCGCGAGGGTGAGCACGGTGATGTCGGCGGCGGCGCGGCGCCGGCCGGCCACCTCGGCCTCCCACCAGGCGGGGGTGCCGTCCGGCACGGCGTCGGCGGCCTCGGTCATCACCTGCGCGATCACGGTGTAGGCCTCGGTCCAGGTCTTCTCGATCTCGGGCGTCCAGGAGTGGCCGGAGAAGTGCCGCAGGGCGGCGATCAGGCTCGCTCCGACGGCGGGGTAGTGCTCGGGCGCGGCCCGGAACTTGCGGTGGTCGCGCCCGAGCGCCCGGAGGTACCCGGTGAGCTGCGCGGGGTCGTCCAGCCGCAGCACGATCCGGGTGAGCGCGGCGAAGAGCCGGTCCCGCTGCTCGGCCATCTCGTCGGGGAAGAGCGCCCGCAGCCCGGGGTTGTGGGCGAACAGGTGGGCGTAGAAGTACGTGGCGAGGTGGTCGGCGCGGCGTTCGACGACGGCGAAGCTGTCGCGGAGCACCGCGGGGTCGAAGGCCACCGCGACTCGCTAGGCGGACTGCGCGGCGGTGAGCGACCGGCCCATGGTGTCGGCGACCACGCCGTAGACGGCGGTCCAGGAGGCCTCGGTCTCCGGGGTCCACGCGTCGCCCGCGAAGTGGGCCAGGGTGGCCAGCAGGCTCGCGCCGACGGCGGGGAAGTGGTCGGTGAGCGCGCCGTAGCCGGCGTGCCGTTCGCCGAGGCCGGTCAGGATGCCGGCCAGCGTCCCGCTGTCCTCCAGGTGGGTGACCAGCGCGCCGAGGGCGGCCCAGAGCCGGTCCTGCTGTTCGTCCAGGTGTTCGGCGAAGAGGCCGCGGACCTCGGGATTGTGCTCGAACAGGTGCCGGTAGAAGTATCCGGCGACGGCGGGGCCGTGAGGTTCGACGACCGCGAAACTGCTCTTGACGAGTACGGGGTCAATAGTCACGGGCCCCGACTCTACTGAGCGGCCGGCGAATTCGAACAGGGCGGCCCGATGAATGGTCAGGTACCGGACAGTGGGTCCCGTCCGGATTCATCGGCATTCACCATGACATGCGGCCTGATGGAGGAAATGAAGCCCTATCGGGTACTTCCGGGCCTGCCGGCCGGATGACCGCCGATCGGGTGGGACGCGGCCGTGCGTGCAGGTGTCGCAGTATGACCGGCCCAGGATCGTGATTCCGTTTTGTCGGATCTTGTGCCCAGATTGCCCGGCCGTCGGTCTGCGGCTCCGCCCACGGGCCACCCGGGCAGCCGACACCGAAGGAGAGCCGGATGAGCCGACAGATGTTCCGCGATGCCGCCCTGTCCGCTCCGGCCCGGCACCGGCGCAGCGCCCGGGACACCGGGGTGCGCCGCCTGCGCGCGGCGGCCGCCGGCGCATCGGCGGCCCTGGCGGCGGGACTGCTGATCGGCTGGAACCCGCCGCTCTCCCTCGCCCAGCAGTCCCCCGACACCTGGTCGGGCGACCACCGCGCGGTGCTGCCCTCCGGTCTCACCGTCCGGCTCGATTTCTCCGCCGCCCCGGGTTTCGCCGTCGTGGCCGCACCGGGCGAATTGCCGGACCGGGCCGGAGGGGGGCGGGCGGCCGCCCTCTATACCGACGGGGTACAGCCCGGGGATTCCGCCCAGACCTTCCTGGTCTCCGCGGAACGTCCGCAGACGGACGGTTCCTGGCGGACCGTCGGAACTCTCCAGGCCGACTTTTCCCGTCCGGTCCGGAATCCCCGGCTGCATCTCGGCGGGCTCGCCGGAACGGCCACCGCGAAAACCGGCAGCACCGCCACCGAAACCCGGCTGACCCTGACCGGCGGTTCGCCGAGCGCTCCCACCCTGGTCAACCGCACCGACTGGCCCGGCTGGACGGTCGACGACAACACCCTCGCCCCCGCCGCGGCGGACGGCGGCGCCGATCCCGTGGCCGGGTCCGCCGCCGAGGGCACCCTGGAGCTGGCCGGTACCTTCCGCACCGCCGTCTTCCGGGTGGAGCAGCGCTCCACCGCCCGGGCCGGCTCCACCACCCCGCCGGAACCGCTCACCCAGGCCTACACCGTCACCCTGGACGAGGGCGTCGGCACCGCCCCGCAGAACTACGGCAACGCCTCCCACCTGGTCTCCGACCTCTTCCTCGGCGCCGACGCCGGTAATCAGGCCCGCCGCCCCGGGCGGGCGTCCGGCGCCGGCCCGGCCGGCCGGAGCGCGGCCGCGGCCGCCGGGCCGCCGGTCCGGCTCGACCGCGGCGCCGCGTGGCCCGGCGTCCGGGCCAACCCCGCGCCGCCGCAGCTCCAGCCCGGGCGCGGCGAGTACCTCGGGGCCGACCCGTCCGTCAGCTACCCGGCGGAGGCCGCGATCGGCCGCGACTACCGGCTCACCGTCCCGGTCGCGGTGGGCGGGGCGCCGGCCACCCTGGCCGGCTGGATCGACTTCGACCGCAACGGGCGCTTCGACCCCACCGAGCGGGTGCAGAGCGAGGTCCGGGCCGGCTCCGACACCGCCACCCTGGAGTGGACCGTCCCCGGAAGCGCCGCCTCCGGGGAGACCTGGGCCCGGCTGCGGATCGGCCGGGACCCGGCCCAGCTGGTGCCGCCCGGCGGCTTCGCCGACTCCGGCCAGGTCTCCGACCAGCGGATCCGGCTGACCGTCGGCGCCGCCCGGCCCGAGATCGTGGCCCCGGTCGACGGCACCGTGCTTTCCGACGCCCGCCCGCAGGTGCGGGGCGAGGGGGCGCTGGCCGATGCGACGGTCGAGGTCCGCGAGGGGGACACGACGCTCTGCAGGGCCCGGGCCGAGCAGAACGGCGACTGGTCCTGCCGGCCGAACAGCGCGCTCGGCGCCGGCGCGCACAGCCTCACCCCGGTCGAGACGACGCCCGGCGGCATGGTGCTGCGCGGCGAGCCGGTCCGGATCACCGTGAAGAGCACGCCCCCCGCCGCCCCCGTGCTCACCCTCCCCGAGTACACCAACGACCCGGGCCTCCAGCTGACCGGCACCGGCGAACCGGGCAGCACCGTCTCGGTCGACGACCGGTTCGCCGGGCCCCGCGGCGGCGCCGCGGCGGAGCTGTGCAGCACCGCGGTGCGGCCCGACGGCGGCTGGTCCTGCCTGCCGGTGGAGAACCTGCCGGACGGGCGGCACCAGCTGACCCCGACGGCGGTCGACGCGGCGGGGAACCGGACGCCGGGGCAGGCCGTCGCGCTGGTCGTCGACACCGTCGCGCCGGACCGGCCGGTGCTGACCGTGCCGGCCGCCGGGGAGACCGTCCGGGTGGCCCGCCCGAAGCTGGCCGGACGGGCGGAGCCGGGGGCCAGGGTGATCGTCACCGCCCGGTCGGGCAGCGCGGCCTCCGCCGAGCGGATCATCGCCTGCGGGGCCACCGCGGCCTTCGACGGCAGCTGGACCTGCACGGCCAACCGGGACCTCGTGGACGGCGAGCAGTGGCTGGTCGTCACGGCGACCGACCAGGCGGGCAACGGGACGTCGGCGGACGCGGTCGCCGTCCGGGTCGCGGCAGCCGTGGCGCCGAGCCCGGCGGCGCCCACGACTCCGGCGGCGAGCCCGGCGGTGCCGGCGTCGCCCGTGGCTCCGACGGCGTCGGCCTCGGTGTCGCCCACGGCTTCCACGGAACCGGCAACGCCGGCGGCTCCGGCTGCTCCGGCCTCGGCGGTGGCATCGCCCACGGGAGCTGCTTCGTCGTCACCTGCCGCGCCGACACCGGCCTCGTCCTCCCCGGCCGCTCCGACACCGGCCGCGACGTCCCCCTCGCCGGCGCCGGACGTGCCTTCGCCGGCCCCGTCAGGGTCGTCCGCTTCCGTCCCCGCCCCCGAACCCGTGCTGGAACCCGTCCGGCCGGGCCTCTTCCCGATCACCGTCCCGGTGGCTGCCGATCCTGCCGAGCCTGCCGTCCACCCGTCGTCGGCACCATCGGCCCCGGCCGCATCCCCGGGCCGGGCCAGGACGAGCCCGGGCGTGACCGTCACCCCGTCCTCGTCGCCGTCCCCGTCCCGGTCCGTCTCCGCCTCCGCGGCCGCCGCGCCGTCGTCCCGGACCTCGCTCACCCCCCGGCCGTCCCCGTCCCCGCCCGCGTCCGCGGGACGGCCGTCCGGCGAGGCCGCCCGGGCGCTGGCCGCGCCGCCGGCCGATCCGGCCGCCGGGGCGACCGCCGGGGCGGAGGCCTCGCAGGCGGCGGCCGACCGGTCGCGGTCCGAGGGCTGGCGCGGCGGCCTCGCCGGTGTCCTGCTGCTGATCACCGGGGCCGGGCTGATCACCCGCCGGGTCTTCGCCCGGGGCCCCGGGGCAAGGCGGCGCTGAACCAACCCGACCATCCGCTCATGTGCCTGCGCATCAGGTTCGGGCTTCGGATGATTCGTCAGGAAATGTCGATACGCTCTATCGCAAATGTCGCATTTGATGACGTATGAACTTAGCCTGGCTCTGGCACTGCCCGTCAGATCCGGGCCGCCCGTTGCGCGACACACCGAACCCGAGGATCCGTGCATGGACGTCACCCGCGATTCGTCGCAGCGACCCGACAACCTGCCCGAGGCGGCGCCTCCGGCCCTGCCGGAACGCTCCCCCTCCGGCTCCAGCCCGCTGGTCCGGAAGTCCCGGCCGGCCGCGGCCCCACCCAGGGCCGCCAAACCGGCCGACGGCGGCCCGGCCATCACCCCGTCGGCGGTGCTCCCGGGCCCGGCGGCCGCACCCGTCGACCTGCGCGACCCGTTGGAGACGGCCGGGCCGGAGACCGTCGAGCTCCCGGAGGTCACCCCGGCCGGCGCGGTCGCCGCCTCCACCGCCCGCCGCCCCCCGCGCGCCGACCAGGCGGTGCGCGAGCACGCCGCCGCCGTGCTGCCCGGCTGGATCGCCCTGCTGGCGCTGCTGACCGGCCTGGCGGGCTTGCTGCTGGTGCTGCTGCACGCCGGTGTCGTCCCGTCCTGGGAGGGGTTGCCGGACCTGCGCGGACCCGCCGCGCGGGCGAGCGGCGTGGCCGAGGCGGACGCCCGGTCGATCGCCGCGGTCGCCGCCGCCGGCCTGTTGGCCGTCGTCTCGCTGGCCGGGCTGCTGGCCAACGCGGGCGGCGAGACCCGGGTGCTCACCCGCTGGGGCCGCTACCGCGGCACCGTCCGGCGCACCGGCCTGGTCTGGGTCAACCCGCTGCTGCGCCGCCGCCGGGTGGACGTCCGGCTGCGGCACTGGCGCAGCGAACCGGTCAAGGTGGTCGACCGGACGGGCACGCCCATCGTCGTGCGGCTGCTGATCGTCTGGCGGGTCAAGGACTCCGCCCGGGCGCTGCTGGCGATCGAGGACCACGAGAGCTACCTGCGCGAGCAGGTGCAGGCGGTGCTGACCCGCACCGCGTCCACGCTGCCGTGCGACAGCAACGCGGCGCCCGGTCCGGCGCTGCGCGACGGCGAGTGGTTCGCCGACGAGCTGACCCGGTCGCTGGCGGCCGAGGTCGCCCCGGCCGGCCTGGAGGTGTACTCGGTGCAGCCGCTGGCGCTGGACTACGCGCCCGAGGTCGCCGAGTCGATGCGCCGCCGCCGGCTGGCCGAGCTGGACGCGGGCCTGCGCACGGTGCTGGTGGACGACGCGGTGGAGGCGGCGGCGCTGGCCGTCCGCCGGCTGGAGCGCGCCACCGCGCACGAACTGGACGAGGCGGCGCGCAGCGCGCTGATGGAGCAGTTGCTGGTCGCCTTCGTCGCCCCGGCCGGAGTGGCCGCCTCGGTACCGCCCCCGGCCGCCCGGGCCGGGCGGAAGGAAGGACGACCGGTATGAAGATAGCCACCGGCACGGAAGCCGGCCTCGATCCCGGCCTCGATCCCGGCCTTGACCCCGACATCGAGGCCGAGCTCGACGGCTTCGATGCCGGCGCCGCGCTGATCGGCTTCGAGGAGAGCCTCGGCAGCATTCCCGCGGTCGCGGGCTGCCGCTGCCCGCACTGCGCGGCCCGGCCGCGGACCGCCCGCCCCGCCGCGGCGTCCGGTGGCGGCCGAATACACCGCGCCGTGCGGAACACCTGCCTGGCGACCACTGTGCTGGCCGGAGCCGGCGTGGTCGGCCTGACGGCCGGGGCCGGACCGGCGCACGCCGCGGCCGGCCGGCAGGGCTGGGACGGTTCCAAGTACTGGTTCCAGAACGCGAAGGGCGAGTGGCGGTACACCGGCCACTACGACGTCTACCTCGCCCGCACCGGCCAGTCCGCGCAGCCGGGCAAGTCCGGCCAGGCCGGTGGTTCCGGCGGGTCCGCCGGTGCCGGGCAGACCGCGTCCAACGGCCCGGCCGCGTCCGCCGGGATGCGGCAGGGCTGGGACGGCTCCAAGTACTGGTTCCAGAACGCGAAGGGCGAGTGGCGGTACACCGGCCACTACGACGTCTACCTCGCCCGCACCGGCGGTGGCCAGGCCGCCGCGAGCCGTCCCGTCCAGGCGAGCGCGCCGGACTCCGGCAGCGTCGAGGCGGCGGTCGACTACGCACTCGCCCAGCTCGGCAAGCCCTACGTCTGGGGCGGCAACGGCCCGTCCGGCTACGACTGCTCGGGGCTGGTCCAACAGGCGTACCGGCGCGCCGGGATCGACCTGCCGCGGGTGGCCGACGACCAGTACGCGGCCACCACACCGATCGGCGCGGGGCAGCTGCGCCGCGGTGACCTGCTGTTCTGGTCGGACAACGGCCGCGCCTCCGGCATCCACCACGTGGGGATCTACCTGGGTGACGGCACGTTCGTCGAGGCGCCCCGGCCGGGGAAGACGGTGCGGGTCTCGGCCGTCAGCAGCGGCTTCCGCCCGACCCACTTCGGCCGTCCGTAGCGGAGCCTGCGCGGGCCCCCGGCGGGAGCGATCCCACCGGGGGCCCGCGGCTTCCCGGACCGGACGGCGCCGGACGGCGCCCGGACGGCGGCGGCGGGGGAGCCGCCGGCGTAAGGATTTCGCCGTCCGGGGGTGGGGAGAGCGTGGTGGGGGAGGGTCCGGGGTGTCGGCCGAGGCCACGGATTCGTTAGAGTCCCTGCCATGGCTGACAACGACTACGACACCGCCGGCAGCACCCAGATGTTCCGGGCGTTCGTCGACGAGAGCCCGGCACCTCAGGCACCGGGCTCCGTCTCCACCTACGGCAGCAGCAGCAGCGGCAACCGGACCGGCATGATCGCGGTGATCGCCGTGGTCGCGCTGGCCGTGCTGGGCGCCGTCATCTGGCTGGCGGTCAAGTAACCCTCCCCGGACCGGAAACCGTCCCCGGGCGCACGATCCTCCCGGGGGCAGGTGACCTCCCGGGCCAAGCAACCCGCTCGACGGAGTGCCTGGCGGACCGACCACCCCGCTGACCGCCGGTTCAGCAGGGCTTCCGCCAGGCGTCCAGTTCGAGCTTCTTCTGCATCGAGCTGAAGCCGAGCGGCTTGGTCTTGTCGCAGAACTTCTCCGTGCCGAGTTTGTACTCGACGTGGAAGACCGCCTTGCCCGCCTGGATGAACGGCGAGAGCCGGGCGCACTCGTTGAACTGCGCGCACTCCTCGTTCACGGCGAAGTCGAAGTCGGGCAGCAGGGCGGGGATCTGGTCCAGGTCGTTCTTCAGGCCGATCGCCATGCCGCGCTCGTGCGCGAGCGAGGCCAGCATGCGGTTGTAGCGGAGCTGGTCGTCGGCGGTCAGCGGGAACCCGCTGTTCTGGTTGTAGGCCTCGATGGTGTCGGGCTCGACCGCGTCGAAGCCCTTCTGCCGGCACATGTCGAAGCGGGCGGCCATCAGCGGCTTGAGCTGGTCGAGCTTGCGGATGTCGAACCACTTCTCGCCCTTCCAGCCGTTGCCGGAGCCCTGGAGGGCCTGGGCGAAGGCGGCGGAGTCGGGGCGGAAGTCCTCCCAGGAACCGGCGTTGATGTAGCAGATCACCTTGCGGCCCTTGGCGTGCAGCGCGGCGACGGTCGCGGCGTCGGTCTCGAAGCCGTCGACGTCGTAGACCGGGACGTCCACCGACTGGTCCACCCCGCCGCCGAGTTGCCACTGCCAGGCGAGGCCGGGGGTGGGCTGCCAGCGGGTGCCGGACGGCTGCTTCGGCGCGCCCGGGGTGCCGGGAGTACCCGGAGTACCCGGAGTACCCGGAGTGCCGGGGGTGCCCGGGGTGACGGGCGTGCCCGGAGCCGCGGGCGTGGTGCCGGGATCGGTCGGCGTACCGGGGGTGCCCGGGTCGGACGTCGTGGGCGCGGACGGGGTGCCCGGCACGGGGGCGGCGGTGGCCGCGGGCGGCTGCGCGCCGGTGGCGTCGGCCGAGGGGTCGTCCTCGTCGTCCGCGCCCGAGCTGCTGCACGAGGTCGCCAGCAGGGCGGTGGACAGGGCGAGGCCCAGGGCGAGAGCGGCCGGCAGCGGCCGGGTGCGGCGGGTCACGGTACGGCGGGTCACGGTACTCGAACTCCGGGTCGGGTCAGGTCGGTTCGGCGACGGCCAGGTCGTACGGAAGGGTGGTCCAGGGGTTCTCCCCGGCACCCGGGACGGCGCAGCCGACCCCGGCGCGGCGGGCGGTGATCAGGGCGGCGGCGTCCCGGGCCTCGTCGGCGGGCACGTCGTACACCAGGTGGCAGAACCGGGCGGCGGCGTGCCGGCCGGTCCAGAGGGGCAGGGTCATCCCGCGGTAGGCCGTCCAGTCGCCCTCGAAGGTGACCAGCAGGTCGGCCAGGCCGACCTCGGCGTACCCCGGGTCGGGGTGGTCGCCGTGGCCGAACACCACGGTGGTGCAGCCGGCGGCGCGGGCCGCGGTGGCGAGCCGCCGGTAGTGCGCCAGGGCGCCCGGCTGGGTGGCGACCTGGTCGAGGTAGACGCCGGTGATGCCGTGGCGCTGACGGTAGGTCAGGATGTCGTTGACCACGGCGGCGTGCGGCCGCCGGCCGTACGCGGTGTCGGCGTAGCCGAGCAGCGGGAGGCCGGCCTTGCGCAGTTCTTCGGCGGCATCGGCGAAGACGTGGTCGGGGGTGTCGCCGGGGCCGTCGGCCAGGTTGAGCACGACGGCGGCGATCCGGTCCGGGTCGGCGGCGGCGACCGCCCGCCAGGCCGCCGGGTCCACCGCGGGGTGGACGTACAGCGGCACCAGCAGGCGGCCGTCGGGGTGGCTCGCGCCGGTCATCCGGTGACCAGCGGTTCGGTGCTGAGCCAGAGGTCGCGCAGGGTGTCGGCGAGACCGGTCTCCGGGTGCCAGCCGAGCTCCCGGGCCGCGGCCGAGACGTCGGCCTGCTGCCAGGAGACGGCGGCCGAGCGCTCGGAGCCGGCCCCGCTCTCGTCGATCCGGCCGGTGAAGCCGGCCGCCGCGACCAGGCCGTCGGCGATCGCCCGGACGGGCCGGGCCCGTCCGGAGGCGAGGTTGAGCACCCGCGGCAGCGGGCGCTCGGCGGCGACGGCCAGGCCGACCGCGCGGGCGATGTCGCGGGCGTCCACGAAGTCGCGGTGGGCCGAGAGGTCCCCGACCTCCACCACGCCGTCGGCGCCCTCCGGCAGGGCCCGGCGCAGCTCGGCGGCGAGCCGGCCGGGCAGCGAGCCGGCCGGCGCGCCCGGGCCGACCGGGTTGAACACCCGCAGCACCACGGCGTCCAGCGGCGAGCCGGCCACCGCGAGGGAGCCGGCCAGCTTGGTGGCGCCGTAGACGCCGACCGGGCGGGCGTCGGCGTCCTCGGCGAGCGAGGAGCCCGCCTCGCAGACGCCGTACTCGCCGGCCGAGCCGATGTGCACCAGCCGGGCCTTCGGGGTGCCCTGGCCGAGCGCCTCGCAGAGCACGGCCGGGCCGCGGGCGTTGACCTCGGCGAGCTTGACCGCGCTGCCGGAGACCGCGCCGGCGAAGTTGACCACCGCGTCGGGCGCGAGCGCCGCGAGCTCCTCGCCGAGCGGGCCGGCCTGGGCGGTGGCCAGGTCCAGCGCAAGGTCGTGGTCGGGCCGGCGTCCGGCGGTCAGCACGGTCGCGCCGGGCAGGTCCCGCAGGACGGTGGCGGCGTGGCGGCCGAGGAAGCCGTCCGCGCCGAGCAGCAGGATCCTCACGCGGCCCGTCCGTCGTTGTCGGGGCCGCCGGCCGCGGCCACGGCGGCCGGGGCGTGCTGCCCCTCCGCGTCGGCCTCGGTGCGGGCGGCCGGGATCGGCAGGTCCTGCCCGTCCGGGACGGCGTACAGGCCGCCCTCGGACCCGCCGGGCATCAGCTGCGAGCGGATCAGCGCGAACTCGGCGTTGGCCCGGTCGTAGTCGTCCGGGCGGCCGATGTCCAGCCAGTAGCCGCCGAACTCGTAGGCGGACGGCGGGGTCCGGGCGGCCAGCAGGTCCAGCACCAGCTCGTCGAAGCCGAGCGGCAGGCCGGGGGTGTACGTGGCGAGCGCCGAGCGCGAGACGCCGTAGACGCCCATCGAGACCCGGTAGTCGATGCTCGGCTTCTCCTGGAAGCCGGTGATGGAGCCGGACTCGGTGGTCAGCACACCGAAGTCGATCTTCACCTGGCGGGCGTAGGTCGCGATGGTGAGCGGCGCCCCGGAGGCCTCGTGGTGCTTGAGCACCCCGGCGAAGTCCAGGTCGGTGAGGATGTCGCCGTTCATCACCAGGAAGTGCTCGGGCAGGCGGTCCTGCATGGTGAGCAGCGGGCCCATGGTGCCGAGCGGGGTGTCCTCGACGGCGTAGCCGACGCGCAGCCCCCACTGGGAGCCGTTGCCGACGTAGGCGCGGATGATGTGGCCGAGGTGGCCGATGGCGAGGGTGACGGTCTTGAAGCCCGCGGCGGCGAGCTGGCGCATCACGATCTCCAGGATCGCGTGCTGGTCGCCGATCGGGACGAGCGGCTTGGGGAGCGCGGTGGTGTAGGGACGAAGGCGTACGCCCTTACCACCGGCCAGGATCACTGCGTGCATGGTGTTTCCCCCACGGAAGATGGTGCTACAGGAGCCTTTGGTACTCGGTGGAGCAGTGGTGCCCGGAAGGCACGGCGGGATCAGACGTTGTAGATGTCCGTCTTGTAGCGCGCCAGGTTGGCCGGGTCGCGGAAGAACTCGATGGTCTGCTCCAGGCCCTCCTCCAGGGAGAACTGCGGGGCCCAGCCGGTGGCGGTGCGCAGCCGGGTCGCGTCGGCGACCAGGCGCATGACCTCGGAGTTGGTGGGACGGATGCGCTGCTCGTCCTCCTTCACCACGACGTCCACGCCCATCAGCTTGCCGACCAGGGTGACCAGGTCGCCGACCGAGATCTCGCCGCCGGTGCCGGCGTTGAAGGTCTTGCCGACCACGGTCTCGGCCGGGGCGGTGCCGACCGTGCGGAAGGCGTTGGCGGTGTCCTTGACGAAGGTGAAGTCGCGGGTGGGGCGCAGGTCGCCGAGGGTGATCTCGGTCTCGCCGGCCGCCAGCTGGGCGATCACGGTCGGGATGACGGCGCGCATCGACTGGCGCGGGCCGAAGGTGTTGAACGGGCGCAGCGTGACGACCGGGGTCTCGAAGCTGGCGTGGTAGCTGTCGGCCAGCCGGTCCCCGCCGGCCTTGGAGGCCGCGTAGGGGGACTGGGTGTTGATCGGGTGGTCCTCGGTGATCGGCACGGTCTGCGCGGTGCCGTAGGTCTCGCTGGTGGAGGTGTGCACCAGGCGGGGGATCTCCAGGTGGCGCACGGCCTCCAGCACGTTGAGGGTGCCGGTGACGTTGGTGTCGACGTACGAGTGCGGGGCCCGGTAGGAGTACGGGATCGCGATCAGGGCGGCCAGGTGGTAGACCGCCTCGGTGCCCTTGACCAGGCCGTTGACCGAGCCCGGGTCCCGGACGTCGCCGAGGACGATCTCGACCGAGTCCAGCACCTCCTTGGGGAGGGTCTCCAGCCAGCCGAAGGACGAGAAGGAGTTGTACTGGACCATGGCGCGGACCTGGTGGCCGTCGGCGACCAGGGTCTCGACGAGGTGGGAGCCGATGAAGCCCTCGGCTCCGGTGACGGCGACGCTGCTCATGGTGACTCGCTTTCTGTAGGGGACGGCCGGGTGTGGACGGTGAGTGGTGGCCCGGCCCGGTACGGGTGGTGCGACAGCGCCGAGCGGCTCAGCGGTGCTTGGTGGTGCGGCCGAGCACGGGCCCGGCCACGGCGGTGAGGACGGCGGCCGCGGCCCCGCAGCCGATCAGCTGCAGGACGGTCGGGTCCGCACCGGCCAGCAGCCCGGCGCACTCGGCGCCCGCGGCTGCCAGACAGATGAGGGCGGTGCTCCAGCTGAGCCCGAAGGCGTTCAGCAGCAGCGCCAGCCAGAGCGAGCCGCCCAGCAGCAGCAGCGCACCGAGCTCGGGGACGCCGAGCGCCGGGGCGCCGGGCCAGAGCACGGTGGCGGCGGCGTCCAGCGCGGCCACGGTGGTGAGGTAGATGAACAGGCAGCCGAGCAGCACGCCGCCGGTGCGGCGGGCGAACGCGCCCGGGGTGTGGCTGGTCCGCAGCCCGGCCACGGCCATCGCCCGGTAGCGGAAGAGCAGCCACTCGGCGAGGCCGAGACTGAGCGTCAGCGCGATCATGGCCGGCCCCGTCGGGCTGGCGGACACGCCTTCCGCGGCCCCGGTGCGGACCGCCTGGTGGACGGTGGTGCCGAGGCCGGCGATCAGGGTGAGGGTGCCGACCGCCAGTCCGAACAGCAGGTGCGGCAGCTCGTGCCCGAGCGGCAGCTTCAGCACGGTGGAGTCCTGTTCGCTGCGCAGGCAGCGGACGATCTCCCGGACGGCCAGCCCCACCGCCAGCCCGAGCGAGGCCAGCAGGACGATGGTCCGGACCGCTTGCGGCACGTCCACGGCGAGCACCACGCCCGCACCGACCGCGGACGGCGCCAGCGCGAGCAGCAGGAACTTCTCCCGGCCGAGCACCAGCAGCACGGTGGCCGCCCCCAGGTAGCCGGACTGCCCGGCGGCGAAGCAGAGCGCGCCGAGCGGGCCGCCGATCACGTACCCGGCGGTGGCCGCGACCAGCGCCCCGACGGGTGCGCCGACGGCCAGGCAGCGCCCGGCCGCGCGGCGCCGGCCGCGGCCCAGCCAGGCGTACGAGCGGTGCGCCAGCGCCTGGTTCCACGACCAGCTGACCAGCGTGGCCACGGAGAGCGCGAGCATCCCCGAAGGGAGGCCGAAGCGCATCCGCGTGGCCGCGAACAGGTTGGCGCCCAGCAGGTAGCCGAGGCCGGGCAGGGCGAAGACCAGGCCGCGCACCACGCAGCGCCAGGGGTCGGCCCGCCAGGGGTTGGCGAACTCGGCACTCGGGCCGGGGTAGCGGCGGTCGACCTTCTCGAACAGCTCCTCGGCGACGGTGAACGCGTCGGGGCGGCCGTACAGCAGTGCGGCCTGCTCGTCGGAGAGGCCGTCGGATTCCAGGAAGGCCGCGATCTCGTACGGGTGGACCGCGTCGGCGCAGACGTCGGCGAGCCGCTCGGCGAGCTCGTCCAGCGGGTCGGGGGAGAGGTCGAGCTGCTCCTCCGCGGGCACCGGCGCCTGCGTGGGCAGCACCGGCCGGCGCCGCTTGCGCGGGAGGGTGCGGAGCTGCACGGTCTGGTCGGCCCACTCGGGGCCGGCCTCGTCCGGGACGAGACGCAGAGGCCCGCTCACGCCGTCACCTCGTCACGCTCGCCCACGGCCAGCGGTTCGTCCCAGCCGGTCGGGGCGCCGCCCTGGACGGCGACCACGCCGTTCGGCAGCCAGCGGGAGGTGCCCAGCAGCTCGGTGTAGATGCCGCGGAAGCCGTCGATGTTCTGGCGGAGCGTGAACTGCTCGATCACCCGCAGCCGGGCCTGCTCGCCCAGCCGGGCGCGGCGCTCCGGGTCGCGCAGCAGCTCGATGGCGGCGGCGGCCATCGGTTCGGGTTCGCGGGGCGGGACGACCAGGCCGGTGTCACCGACGGCCTCGCGCACGCCGCCCACGTCGGTCGAGACGGTGGAGCGGCCGCAGGACATCGCCTCGATCAGGGTGAACGGGAAGCCCTCGCTGATGCTGGAGAGCATGACCACGTTCCCGGCCGCGTACGCGTCGGTGATGTCGGCGACGCGGCCCTCGAAGGCCACCGAGTCGGCGACGCCGAGCTCGGCGGCCAGGGCTATGCAGCCGTCCCGGTAGGCCTCGCCGCCCTTGGGCGTGCCGCCGAACAGCCGCAGCCTGGCCTCGGGTATCTCGCGCTGCACGATCGCGAAGGCGCGGATCAGCGTCTCCAGGTCCTTGATCGGGTCGACCCGGCCGGCCCAGCTGAGCGTCGGGGTCTCCGGCTCCGGCCCGGCGGGCGGGAAGGCCGCCGGGTCCACGCCGTTGTAGACGGTCCGGATGTGTGCGGACGGGGTGCCGCCGCGCTCCTCCCAGCGCCGGTTGTACCGGTTGCCGGGGGTGACGAGGGCGGCCCGCCGGTAGCTCTCCTCGGCGAGCATCCGGTAGAAGCCCAGCAGCAGCGCCTTGACCGGCCAGCGGTACGGGCCGGTGCGGTAGCCGAGGTAGCGCTCGCGCAGGTAGATGCCGTGCTCGGTGAGCAGGAACGGCACGCCGTACTGCTGCGAGGCGATCAGCCCGGGGAGGGTGGCCAGGCCGCCGCTCGCGGCGTGCGCGACCCCGTCCTTGGGCGGCTCGGCCGCCAGCGGGCGCAGCGCGTGCTCCAGCAGGTCGGTGGCGTTGAGCGCGTCGTGCAGGGTGGGCCGGGAGGCGGCGGTGGAGAGGTAGTCGCGGGTCCAGACGTGCTGGAGGGTGCGCAGGGCGCGTTCACTGCGCAGCGCCGGGCTGAGCAGCCCGCGCCGGGCGAGGTCGGCGAAGCCGTACAGCTCGGTGCCGAAGTGGGTGGTGTAGACCGGGTCCAGGATGGAGTGCAGGAAGCGCTCGTACGCGTTGAGGAACCGGCGCATCTCCTTGCCGCGCGGGGCTCTGCCCTCGGTGGCCGGCCCCCAGAGCGGCGCGGTGGTGACCGAGCGCACGTTGGCGGGCAGCTCCCAGGCCAGCGGTTCGTGGCCCGTACCGGTGACGGCGATGATGTCGAAGTCGACGTCGGGCATGCCCTGGACGAGCTGGTCGCACCAGACGCTCACACCGCCGTGCTGGTGCGGGTACGTCCCCTCGGTGAGCAGGGTGACGCGCATCGCTTCCCCCCTCCTGTCCTTGCGTCAAGCGTCCCGGCCTGGATGGCCGGGCCGGGTGCCCGGTGGCGGGGCCGGGGGACGGCCCGTCCCCGCCACCGGGGTCACCTGTCTAGCGGGTGCCGGTCGGTCCGGCGGTCTTCTTGGCCGGGTCGGCCTTCCCCCCGGAAGCCTTGCCGGCCTGGGCGCCGCCCTTGGCGTTGCCCGGGGTGTTGCCCTTCCCGGTGGTGGCGCCCTTGCCGGCCACCGGAGCCCCGCTGCCGGGGACGAGCACCGGCGCGTCGGTGCGCGCGGTGTCGCCCGGACCGGCCGGGACGGCGTCGGCGGTGCCCTGCGGGACGACCTTCTTGTCGGCCGGCGCCGGGGCGGTCACCGAGTTGGCGGCGACGTTCGGCGCCACCGTCGCGATCGCCGGGGTGGCGGCCGCGGACAGCTTCAGCGTGACGCTGCTCTGCAGCTGCGCCGGCTTCACCCAGCCCGACAGCGTACCGGCGTAAGCGGTACCGAAGGCGGTGGAACCGATGGACAGCTTCTGAGTGGTACCGGTCGGCATGGTGGCCTGGATCTGAACACCGGCCGGGGCGGACACCGTCACGGTGTCGCCGACCCGGTAGGCGGTGACCTGACCGGAGGCCAGGGCCGCGTTCCAGGCCGCGCGGCGCTGGAACTCGGCGCCGATCTCCTTCTGCGGCAGGTTCACGATCGGGGCGTTGTCGGCGTGCAGCCCCCGGTAGGTGGAGAGGACCTTCTCCAGCACCGGGTAGACGATCCGGTCCTCGGACAGGTTCGACTGGTGGATGAAGTGCGGCCGCGGGTCGTTGCTCAGCACGTGGCCGAGGTCGATCCGGGCCTCCAGCGGCACGATGTACGACTGGTAGCCGGTGTTGACGTCCAGCGGCGCCGGCAGGCAGGTGGAGTTGGCGTTGTTCTCGCAGACGCCGCTTCCGCCGTTGGCCACGCCGGTGTAGATCCAGTTGTACTCGTCGGCCTCCTCCTTCGCCGTGCCGGCGTTGTAGAAGACGTTCATCGGGTACCGCGGGACGGTCAGCGTGGACGAGCCGACGGACCGCTGCCCGGTCTCCCGGGAGGCGTCGCTGGCCAGCCACTTGACCCCGTTGGTCACCAGCGAGGGCGCCAGGTACGGGTTGTCGCTGGTCTCCTGCGGCGCGGTCAGCAGGCCGGAGTGCTCGCCGGTGACCAGCTCGGTCTTGTCGATGGCCAGCCCGTGCGCCGCGGCCCAGTCGATGTTGTTCTTGATCTGGGACGTGATGGTGGCCTGGTCGACCCAGACGGTGTTGCCGGCGCCGTCCTTGGTGCACTTCCACGGCACCACCGAGACGTCCTGCAGGCAGCCCAGGTACGGGTGCGTGTAGGTGTGGTTGACCCACCGGTAGCTGTTCTGGTCGGCGACCATCTGGTCCACCACCGGGTCGGCGGTGACCGAGTGGTCGGCCTTCCAGTCCTCGCTGCCGCCGCCGTTGAACACCATGTCCATGGTGAAGTTGTTGGCGGCCTGCCACTGCTTGGCGTACTGCGCGTCGGCGGTGGTCATCCGGATCGGGTTGGCCGTCTCGGGGGTGCCGGGCGGGCAGGTGACGTCGCCGGGGGTGCACTTCAGCGTGGTGTCCCAGCGGTCGTCGGCCAGGAAGACGTCGTCGACGTGCGCCGCGAAGTAGTTCCGGTCGTAACCGAGGTGGACGCCCTGGGTGACCCAGTCGACGATGCCGCGCGCCAGCAGCCGGTACTGCTGCTGGTACTGGTTGTAGACGAAGGTGACGACCAGTTCCTTGCGGCCGTCGTGGCTGTACTCGCCGACCAGCGAGCCCTTCGCGGTGGAGCCCGGTATCGGGGCCTCCACCAGCGGCGTGAACGAGGCGCCGGCCGGCAGTGAGGCCAGCGGGGTGGCCAGGTAGCCGTAGCTCTCGTCCACGGCCGGGTCGTTGTCCTCGAACGGGACGGAGCCCTTGAGGTAGCCGAACGGGCCGGCCAGGCCGGCACCGGTGACCTGGCCCTGGACGCCGTCCAGCTTGCCCATGTACCCGGGGTTGGCGGCCCAGTTCAGACCGACGTCCGGCTGGGCGTAGGTGTACGCGTCGACCTGGCGGACGCCGAACGCGGCCTCGTAGGTGGCGAGGGCCGTCATCTCGGCGGAGCCCGCGGTGAACGGGTTGTTGTTGGGCATCACGATGCCCTGGAACTTGCCCCGCGGCTGCCCGTTGACGGTGTCGCTGAGGAAGGCGGCGTCGATGACCGGGCGGTTGGCGTCGTTGAGGTCGACGATCTTGTACGGGGTGCCCTGGCTCTTCAGCTCGGCGGCGACGGCCGCCGTCGCGGGGCCGCCGTCGCTGATCACCAGGACCGTCAGGTCGATCCTGGGAGCCGTGGCGGCACCGTGTGCGAGGGACGACTGCAGGCCGCCGGCCAGCAGGACTGCTGCCGCGCAGGCGGCAACTCTTCGGGTCGCTCGACCCATGTGTGTTCCTCCCCTGGGCAGGGCGCTCCGCTGCTCGGCGCTTTCCTGCCCTGTCGCTGTTCGCGGGCAGCAGGCTGCCCGGCGCCCATCCTGGTGGAGACTCCGCACCGACTGGGACCAAATGGGCGGGAGTGCAGCGAATCTGTTACCAACGTTCATGGTGATGCCATGAAGGCGCTGATTCTGGCGGGAAGTGGACCCGATACGCAAATAATGAATTGAAAATTAAAATCGGACCCCCGAGCGTTACCGCTGGTCACCGACCGTACAGCCGGAGCGGGCGTCACGCGCCCTACACTGGCGGCGTTGCGCATGACACCCTTGCATGTCCGTCTGTTCTGTCGGGCAGGTTCATGCAATATCGCGCAGGGTTGTGCCATGTCACCGTCCGAATATCCAATGGAGGCCACCGCGTGACCGAGCAGCAGACCGAGACCGCCGCTATCCAGGCCCTCCGGAAAGCCGCGCAGGCGCCGGCGGAGGCCACCGGGAAGGGCGGGGGGGCCGTGGGGGAGGCCGACGGGCGCGCGGCCCGGAGTCTCGGCCTGCGCGGTGCCGTCAACGCCCGCGACCTCGGCGGCTACCGGACCGCCGACGGCCGGGTGCTGCGGCACGGCGTCGTGCTGCGCAGCGACGGCCTCAACCGGCTCACCGACGAGGACCTCGGGCTGCTCGGCGCGCTCGGGCTGCGCCAGGTCGTCGACCTGCGCAGCCTCGACGAGGTCCGCGAGGCCGGCCCGGACCGGGTCCCCGGCCTGCCGGTCGCCGCGATCGCGGCCGCCGAGCTGTCGGCCTCGCCGATCACCGTGGAGCGCGCCACCCCGGACGGCATGACCCTGCACCACCTGCCGGTCTTCGCCGCGGACTTCGACATCTACGTCGCGCTGCGCGACGCCCTGGCCGACCGCAGCCCGGAGAAGCAGCGCGCCCTGCTCGGCGACGGCCGGGCCGCCGCGATGATGACCGGCCTCTACCGGTGGTTCGTCACCGACCCGGTCGCCCGCGAGCGCTTCGCCACGGTGCTGCGCCTGCTGGCCGCGCCGGACGGCCCGCCGCTGCTGTTCCACTGCTCGGCCGGCAAGGACCGCACCGGCTGGACGGCCGCGATCCTGCTGACCGCCCTCGGGGTGGACCGCGAGACCGTCTTCGCCGACTACCTGCTCACCAACGAGCGCTCCGCCGCGATCGTCGAGAACGTGGTCGACAGCTTCGGCACCCGCGGGCTGATGCAGGAGCCCGAGCTGCTGCTCCCGGTCTTCCGGGCGGAGCGCGGCTACCTGGAGGCGGCCTTCGAGGAGGTCACGGCCGGCTGGGTGACGTTCGAGAAGTTCTGGCAGGACGGGCTCGGGCTGGACGACGAGGTGCTGGCCGGCCTGCGCGGCAACCTGCTGGAGGCCCGGTAACGGCCCTTCCGCCGCCTGCCGGGCCCTCGTCGGCCCCCGGGACCGGCGCTAGCTGATCAGGCCCTCGCGCAGCTGCGTGAGGGTCTTGGTCAGCAGCCGGGAGACGTGCATCTGGGAGATGCCGATCTCCTCGCCGATCTGGGACTGGGTGAGGTTGCCGAAGAACCGCAGCATGATGATCCGGCGCTCCCGCGGCGGCAGCTTGGCCAGCAGCGGCTTCAGCGACTCGCGGTACTCGACGCCCTCCAGCGCGAGGTCCTCGTAGCCGAGCCGCTCGGCCAGCGGGCCGTCGCCGTCCTCCTCGCCGGGGCTGGAGTCCAGCGAGCTGGCGGTGTACGCGTTGCCCACCGCCAGGCCCTCGACCACGTCCTCCTCGCTGACGCCCAGGCAGGCGGCCAGCTCGGGCACGGTCGGCGAGCGGTCCAGCCGCTGGGCCAGCTCGTCGCCGGCCTTGGTGAGCGCCAGCCGCAGCTCCTGCAGCCGCCGCGGCACCCGGACCGACCAGCTGGTGTCCCGGAAGAAGCGCTTGATCTCGCCGACCACGGTCGGCATCGCGAAGGTCGGGAACTCCACCCCGCGCTCCGGGTCGAACCGGTCGATCGCCTTGATCAGGCCGATCGTGCCGACCTGGACGATGTCCTCCATCGGCTCGTTGCGGCTGCGGAACCGGCCCGAGGCGTACCGGACCAGCGGCAGGTTGAGCTCGATCAGGGTGTCGCGGACGTAGGTGTGCTCCGCGCTGCCGGGCTCCAGGACGGCCAGGCGCAGGAAGAGTGAGCGGGAGAGCGTCCGGGTGTCCAGGCCGGCGCCGGGCGGGGCCTCCGGGGCGGCCGGCGTGGCGGCCCCGCCCCGCTGGAGCGGGATCCGGTCGACGGCGACCGTCGTGCCGCGGGCCTGACCACCGTGGATCTCCGCCGTGCCCAGCTCTCCGGACATGCACCCACCCCCTTGTGACTGACGGTTCGACGGGCGCCGCCCCGGCGACGTTCCCGTGCGGCGCCTTCCCCCTCCATACCGGCTCACGATCCCCGGCAAACCCGGATGTCGCAAGATGTCACGCGGCAGTAACGCGCAGCGATACCGGCGGGGGTGCCGGCGCCGGTCAGTCCTCCCAGGAGTTCCCGGTCCGGAGCCTGGTCAGGATGCGCGAGAGCAGCCGGGAGACGTGCATCTGGGACATCCCCAGCTCGGTGCTGATCTGGGACTGCGTCAGGTTGGCGAAGAACCGCAGCATGACGATCCGCCGCTCCCGCTCCGGCAGCTGCACCAGCAGGTGACGGACCATGTCCCGGTGCTCGACCTCGGCCAGCGCCGAGTCCTCGTAGCCGAGCCGGTCCAGCAGGGCGAGCCCGCCCTCGTGCTCCTGCGCCGCCTCCAGCGAGGCCGCGTTGTACGCCCGCCCGGCGTCCAGGCAGGCCCGGACGTCCTCCTCCGGGATGCGCAGGCTGGCGGCGATCTCGGGCACCTTGGGGGCCCGGCCGTGGGTCACCGTCAGCTCCTCCATCGCGCCGCTGACCTGCACCCAGAGCTCCTGGAGACGGCGCGGGACGTGCATGGTGCGGACGTTGTCCCGGAAGTACCGCTTGATCTCGCCGAGGATGGTGGGCAGCGCGTAGGTCGGGAACTGGACGCCGCGGCTCGGGTCGAACCGGTCGATCGCGTTGATCAGGCCGATCGTGCCGACCTGGACCACGTCCTCCATCGGCTCGCTGCGGCTGCGGAAGCGGGTGGCGGCGTAGCGCACCAGCGGGATGTTGACCTCGATCAGGGCGGCCCGGACCCGCTCCCGCTCGGGGGCGTCCGGGGGCAGCTCGGCGAGCCGCTCGAACAGCACCCGGGTCAGGGTCCGGACGTCCACCGCGGGGCGGCCGCCGGGGCCGCGCAGGCCGTCCGGGCGCAGTTCGCCGGCCGGGCTGATGATGGCGGCCAGCACCTCCTCGGGGGGTGTGCCGGACTGCGTCGGCGGGGCCGGGGCGGCCCCGGGCGGCGGTGCGCCGTCCGCCGGGCCGCTCTCCGCGGCGGACGGCCCGGTGTCGGTGCCCGGCGCGCTCCCTGGTGTCCGCACGGACACGTCACCCCTCCCAAAGTCGACAACGGTGGGACTTGCGGGTCGGGTGCCGCGTCTCGGTTCACCACCTCGCCATGTCCGGCAAAACCGGTCATAGCATCACAAGGTGGGCGCTGGTCGGGCAAGCACCGCGCGGAGGTGTGTTGGTGCTGTGTTGGCGCGCGGCCGGCCCTTCCGGCCGGGCGTCCGGGAGCCGTGCCGGGACAGCGAACGGCGCCCCGCCCGGGTCTCGGGCGGGGCGCCGCGGTCCGTCCGGGGGATGCCCCGGGATCAGACCTCGATGTCGGCGATCACCCAGGTGGCGAACTCGCGCCACTGGCCGGCCGCGGCCTGGTGGGCCGGGTGGGTGAGGTAGGACTGCAGCGCCTCGCGGTCGTCGACCAGGCTGTTGATGGCGTAGTCGTACGCGATGTCGCGCTCGGTGGTGTTCCAGCCGCACTCCCACTCGCGCAGCTCGGGGATCTCGGGGCCGAGCGCCTCGAAGGCCTTGGCGCCGGCGAGCGCGCGCTCGTCGTCCTTGGTGACGCCTTCGTTGAGCTTGAACAGGACCAGGTGCCGGATCACGATGCCGCTCCTCGCGGACGGGGGGTTGAGGGTCGGCCCCACCGTAGCCGGTGCCGGCCGGGCTACTTCACCAGCCCGGTCATGAAGGTGCCGATCGCCTTGGCGGCGGTCGAGATGCCCTCGAAGCCCAGCTGGACGAGTTCGGCGGCCCGGGCCGGCGAGGTGATGATCGTGTAGAGCACGAAGACGAGCAGGAGGACCATGCCGATCTTCTTCGCCTGCGCCATCCGGTGACCTTCCTCCCTGCTGTGGGCCGCCGCCATCCGGTCCCCGAGCGGCCCTCTGCATTGGGCAGCTTATCCACCGGACGGGCTATCAAGTGTGCGACGCGTTCGCCCGGCGGGACGAAGGTCCCCGCGAGTGGGGCCTTTCTCCGGGTGCCCGGACGCGCGCGGTCGCGCAGGATGGATGACGTACCGGGGGTCTGGCAGGAACCCCGGTACGTGGATCCGGAGCTCCCCGCTGTGGGACCGGTGCCGCGGCTTCCCCCCGACGCGGCCCCGGTTGTGGGACTCCGCCCGGGGGAGCGGTTGGTCCCCCGAGCCGCTCCCCCCGTCAGGGCTCCGTACCCGAAGGGCGTTGGTGGTCATCGGCCCCGGCGCGGAGCCCCCTTTCCGCGGATGAGGGTGCGCGGAAACGACGAGGGCCCCGACTGGAGACAGTCGGGGCCCTCGTGTTGCTGGCGGTAGCGGTGGGATTCGAACCCACGGTGGAGTTGCCCCCACACACGCTTTCGAGGCGTGCTCCTTTGGCCGCTCGGACACGCTACCGAGGGGAACTCTACCGGACGGGTGGCGCGGTCACGAAATCCGTACCGGGACGGGCTGCCGCGCGGGGTCAGCGGTGGGTGTCGAAGAAGGCGCGGAGCTGCTCGCCGCACTCGTCGGCGAGGACGCCCCAGATCACCTCGGGGCGGTGGTTGAGCCGCCGGTCGCGCATCACGTCGAAGAGGGAGCCGGCGGCGCCGGCCTTCTCGTCGAGGGCGCCGTAGACCACCCGGTCGATCCGGGAGAGCACGATGGCGCCCGCGCACATCGTGCAGGGCTCCAGGGTGACGACCAGGGTGCACCCGCTGAGCCGCCACTCCCCGAGCTTCGCCGCCGCCTCGCGGATCGCGACCACCTCGGCGTGGGCGGTCGGGTCGCCGACCGCCTCGCGCTCGTTGTGGCCGCGTCCGAGCACCTCGCCGTCCGGGTCCAGGACGAGCGCCCCGACCGGGACGTCCCCGGTGGCCGGCGCCAGTGCGGCCTCGGCGATGGCGAGGCGCATCGGCGCCGCCCAGCGGTCGCGGACCGGGTCGGGGCGGACGGGGGCGGGGAGCGGGGCCACCGGGGGAACCCGGGTGGCCGCCTGCGGGAGTGCCTGGCGGGCGGACGCGGACTGCATGGCATCCAGTGTCCGGCATCCGGTGGCGGGCACCGGTGGGCCCGTGAGACTCGGGGCCGCTACCGGACGGCCTCCAGGACCTCGCCGCAGCCGAGGGCCTCGGCGATCTCCTCCAGGGCGTCGCCCGGCACCGCGCCCTCGCCGCTCAGGGCGAGCAGCTCCTCCGAGGGCAGCCCGAACTCGCCGAGCAGGTGGGAGTCGCCGAGCGGGCCGACCGGGACGCCGCCGCGGGTGCCGGTGTCGTCGTCGTCCTCCTGCTCCGTGGCCTCCTCCTCGTCCTCCAGTTCGGCGACCAGGTTGTCGAGGTCGCCGAACTCGCTCTCGCCGGCCTGGTCGACCAGCTCGTCGGTGAGCACGGAGCCGTACGAGCTGCGGGCGGCGGCGGCGCCGTCCGACACGAAGATCCGCGGATCCTCCTCGCCGTCCACCCGGACGATGGCGAACCAGGCGTCCTCCTGTTCGATGAAGACCAGGACGCTGTCGTCGTCCTGGGCCGCCTCGCGGGCCAGGTCGGCCAGGTCGGCCAGGGTTTCGACGTTGTCGAGCTCCGTCTCGCTCACATCCCACCCGTCCTCGGTGCGAGCAAGCACTGCAGCGAAGTACGCCACCAGGGACACTCCCAAGATCTCGGTCTCGGCTGTCGGCGCGCTCGGGCAACGCGGAATCTGGCCGCCCCCGCGCCAGAGGCGGTCCGCTGTTCGGACCGTCCCATCGGAATCGTGACAGAAAGCCCGCCTTTGCGGGGGGTGTTCGGCAGCGCGTCTTTGCAGGTCGTGTCGGAAGGACTGGCCGGGGGCCGGTGAAGGCCCGGCGGTCCCGTCAGATCCGGAAGGTTCGCATCCGCATCGCTTCGCGCATGCGGCGCTCCTTGGTCCGGCGCGGCTGCACCCGCTCCCGCAGTTCGCGCGCCTCGGCGAGCTCGCGCAGGAAGACGGCCCGCCGTTTGCGGCGTTCCGCCTCGGTCTCCGGCTGGTCCGGGGGTCGGTCCGAGCGCCCGCCCGACAGGCCCGCGAGCCCGTCCGCCGAGCCGTCCCCGGTCCTCGGGTTGCTCGTCATAGGACGTGACTTTCCCAGATCGGCCCGATTGATACCACAGGAGGCCGATCCGTCCTGACATTCGCGGTGCGTCACGGCGTGTCACGGCTGAGTCATCCTGCGGCGGGTCCCGGGGGCCGCGCCGTGTCGTACGGGCGTCCGGGCCCGGGCTAACCTCGATGCATGCGGATCCACGTCGTCGACCACCCGCTGGTCGCCCACAAACTCTCCACCCTGCGCGACGAGCGCACCGACTCGCCGACCTTCCGTCGCCTGACCGACGAGCTGGTGACCCTCCTCGCGTACGAGGCCACCCGGGACGTCCGCACCGAGGAGGTGGAGATCACCACCCCCGTGGCGGTCACCACCGGTACCCGGCTGAGCTACCCGCGCCCGCTGGTGGTGCCGATCCTCCGGGCCGGCCTCGGCATGCTGGACGGGATGACCCGGCTGCTGCCGACCGCCGAGGTGGGCTTCCTCGGCATGGTGCGCAACGAGGAGACCCTGGAGGCCTCCACCTACGCCACCCGGATGCCGGACGACCTCTCCGGCCGCCAGGTGTACGTGCTCGACCCGATGCTGGCCACCGGCGGCACGCTGGTCGCGGCGATCCGGATGCTGATCGAGCGCGGCGCCGACGACGTCACCGCCGTGGTGCTGCTGGCCGCGCCCGAGGGCGTCGCGGTGATGGAGAAGGAGCTGGAGGGCCTGCCGGTCACCGTCGTGACCGCCGCGGTCGACCAGCGGCTGAACGAGCACGGCTACATCGTCCCCGGCCTCGGCGACGCGGGCGACCGCCTCTACGGCACCGCGGGCTGAGTCCCGGCACCACCTGCACCTGATGCGAAGAGCCCCCGGCGTGACCGCCGGGGGCTCTTTCCGTGCGCCGGAGTGCCGGGTTCAGCAGCTGCCGGTGGTGCTGGGGGTCGGCGAGGGCTTGGTGGCCAGGGCCAGGGCCGCGGCGGCCTGGGTCTCGTCCAGCAGGGTGTTGTAGCTGTCGCCGACGACGACGTCCACGCTGTTGTCGGTGCGGGCGTCCGTGGACACGGTGGCCCCGGCGATCTGCGAGCTGATCAGGGTGGCGGCGCCGGCCCCGGCCGGGCCGGCGATCACCACGGCGGTGCCGGGCACCTTCTTGTCCAGCTCGGCCGGGGCGTTGCCCTTCTTGTCCACGGTGAAGCCGCGCTTGGTGAACTCGTCGGCCGTCCGCCCGGCCAGCCCGGCCTTGGTGGTGGCGTTGAAGACGTTCACCTTGAAGGCGGCCGGCTGGGGGATGGCGTGCGGGTCGCCCGCGGGGGCGGAGGGGGACGCGTCCGGGCCGGGGGTGGGCGCGGCCAGCGGTTTGCCGGACGGGCTCGCACAGGCCTGGGCGGAGGAGTTCCTGCCCTTGCCGGTGAAGATGTCGTAGAGCTGGACGCCGCCGAGGGCGATCAGTGCCAGCGCGAGCAGGGAGCCGATCAGGGCGAAGACCTTGCGGCTCTTCTTGGGCGGCCGACCCAGCCGTGGATAGCTGTTGCCGGTGATGCGGTACTGCTTCCCCTTCAGGCCTTGGGGAGTCAACATGCTCACGGTTTGTCTCCCCCTCGTGCCAGGGCGGGGATCGGGTGACGGTTCGGCCGCGGCGGGCGGGTCCGCCCGGTGGGCGTTCGCCGTGGTCGCGGCCGTAGTCAGCAGACTAGTGCGGTACGGCTGCGAAGGTACTAAATGATCATCATCTGGAGTACGCCGGTACCCGAATGGACGTACCCGGATACGAACGGACCGCCTCCCGGCAGGTCACCGGAAGGCGGTGCGGGGTGCGCCGGAGCGGCCCGTCACTCCATTTCGAGGACGCGGGCGTGCAGCACCTGGCGCTGCTGCAGCGCGGCGCGCACGGCGCGGTGCAGCCCGTCCTCCAGGTAGAGGTCGCCGTGCCACTTCACGACGTGGGCGAACAGGTCGCCGTAGAAGGTGGAGTCCTCCGCGAGGAGGGTCTCCAGGTCGAGTTGGCCCTTGGTGGTCACCAGCTGGTCCAGCCGCACCGGGCGCGGGGCGACGTCAGCCCACTGGCGGGTGCTGGTCCGGCCGTGATCCGGGTACGGCCGCCCGTTGCCGATGCGCTTGAAGATCACACGGAAAGCCTACCGTTTGGGCGGCGGATGGCCCAGCAGCCGCGACGCCGCCACGCCCTCCGAGGTGAACTGCGGGTGGACGAATGCGGCTGTTTCATGGGAAATGTCGCGAACGTCGTTCCTCAGCTCTTCCTCTGGAAACCGGAAGGTGACCCGATGTCCACCGCCGAGCCGGCGTCCGCCGGGCCCCCGTCCGCCGCCGGAATCCCGTCCGCCGCCGGGGTGCCGTCCGCCGCCGCGCTCCCGCCCGCCGTGCGGGAGATCGCCGACGGGTACGCCTTCACCGGGCCCGCCCTCGACCTCGGCGCGGTGCTGCTGGACGGCACCGCCCACCCCGCCGCCCCGGTGCGGATCCCGCTCGGGGTGCTCAACCGGCACGGGCTGGTCGCGGGCGCCACCGGCACCGGCAAGACCAAGACCCTCCAGCTGATCGCCGAACAGCTCTCCGCGCAGGGCGTGCCGGTGTTCCTGGCCGACGTGAAGGGCGACGTCTCCGGCGTCTCCGCACCCGGCACGCCGGGCGGGCGGACGGCGGCCCGGGCCGCCGAGGTCGGGCAGGCCTGGACACCCCGCGGCTGCCCGGCCGAGTTCTACGCGCTCGGCGGCCAGGGCACCGGGGTGCCGCTCCGGGCCACCGTCACCAGCTTCGGCCCGCTGCTGCTCGCCAAGGTGCTGGACCTGAACGAGACCCAGGAGTCCTCGCTCGGCCTGGTCTTCCACTACGCCGACCGGAACGGCCTGGAGCTCTACGACCTCAAGGACCTCACCGCCGTCATCACCTTCCTCACCTCGCCGGAGGGCAAGGAGGAGCTGAAGGGCGTCGGCGGGCTCTCCGCGGCCACCGCCGGGGTGATCCTGCGTTCGCTCACCATGCTGGAGAACGAGGGTGCGGGCGCGTTCTTCGGCGAGCCGGAGTTCGACACCGCCGAGCTGCTGCGGACCACCGCGGACGGCGCGGGTGTCGTCTCGGTGCTGGAGCTGCCCGCGGTGCAGGACCGGCCGCGGCTCTTCTCCACCTTCCTGATGTGGCTGCTGGCCGACCTCTACCAGGAGCTGCCCGAGGTGGGGGACCTGGAGAAGCCCAAGCTGGTCTTCTTCTTCGACGAGGCGCACCTGCTCTTCAAGGGCGCGTCCAAGGCCTTCCTGGAGGCGATCACCCAGACCGTCCGGCTGATCCGCTCCAAGGGCGTCGGGATCTTCTTCGTCACCCAGACGCCGAAGGACGTCCCCCCGGACGTGCTGGCGCAGTTGGGCAACCGGGTGCAGCACGCACTGCGCGCCTTCACCCCGGACGACGCCAAGGCGCTCAAGGCGACGGTCTCCACCTTCCCCCGGTCGTCCGCGTACGACCTGGGCGAGGTGCTGACCTCGCTCGGCACCGGTGAGGCGGTCGTGACGGTGCTGTCCGAAAAAGGTGCCCCGACGCCGGTGGCGGCGACCAGGCTGCGGGCCCCGGAGTCGCTGATGGGCCCGGTCGGGCCGGCCGCACTGCAGGCGGCGGTGGACGGCTCCGCGCTGACGGCCCGCTACCGGGACGCGGTCGACCGGGAGTCGGCGTACGAGAAGCTCGCGGCCCGGGCGGCGCGGCCGGAGGCGGAGCCGGTGCCCGCGGCCCCGGGCGGGCCGGCGGGCGGCGGGGAGCCGCGGCGGGCGCCGGAGGAGGAGCAGGAGAGGGAGGGCGGCGGGCTGCTCGGGCAGCTGCTGGGCAATCCGGCGCTCAAGTCGTTCGCCCGCTCGGCGGGGGCGCAGCTGGGGCGGGAGATCTCGCGCAGCCTGTTCGGGACGTCCCGGCGGCGGAGGTAGGCGGAGGTGGCGGCGGCGGCCGGGGCCGGTGCTGGTGGCTCCCCCTCGTCGGATGACCACGACGAGGGGGAACGCGTGTCCGTATGTTGGCATGGCCCGGATGAATCGTGCAGACGGGCGACGATTTTCAGCCACCCGCCGCGTCGGTCACCGGCCGTTTCGGCCACCCGCCGGCCGGGTCAGCCCGCCAGGGCGGCGCCGATCCGGTCCAGCGAGGAGAGCCGCATCAGGCCGTAGTGGTAGAACCCGACCTCCGGCACGCCCAGCGCGCGCAGGACGGCGATCTTGGCGGCGAGGTTGGCCGGACCGTCGCAGTCCGAGGCCATCGGGCGCAGGATCACCGCCAGCTCCTGCGGGCGGACGCCGTGCAGGGCGAACGCGGCGATCTTCTCGCGGACGGCCTCCGGCGTCCTGGCGTAGCCGAGCGTCTCGATCCGGTGGGTGGCCCCGGTGAGCGCGGGCAGGTCGATCCCGGCCAGCCAGCCCTTCCCCGGGCCGCCGCCGTCCATGAAGTTCAGCCGCATGCCGTGCCGCTGCGCCTCCGCGGTCACCTCGGCGGCCAGCGAGGTCACCGTCGCCGCGGAGGCGTCCACGTAGGCGGCGAGCGCGCCGCCCGCCAGCTCGTCCAGGGCACCCGGCTCGGCGGCGGCCGCGTCGTCGGCCAGCCGGCGGCGCAGCTCGGTCCGGACGGCCGCGGCGACCTCGTCGGCCGGTACGCCCGTTCGGGTGGCGGCGGCGCGGCAGTGCGCGCAGAAGCAGATCCCGAGCAGCGCCTCGGCGACCGGGCCCAGCTCCTCGAAGTACCGCTCGTGGTGGTAGCCGTGGCGCAGGCCGTGGAAGTGCAGCGACTCGGCGCGGACCGTGCGCACCCCGTACCGGGCCAGCTCGCCGACCAGCGTCACCGCGTACTCCCGGACCTCCGGCGCGGCCGGGCAGAGCTCGGTGAGGTGGCGGTCGCCGAAGGCGTTGGCGGGCGCGCAGTCGGGGTGCTCGAAACCGAGCCGGTCGTTGTGGCAGAAGACCGTCCAGGCGTGCAGGCCGAGCCCGCGGCGCTGCGCCTCGGCGGCGGCCTCGGCGAAGGGGTCGCGGTCGCCGATCGCGGTGGAGGGGGTGGGCCGCAGCCTCCGCCCCGCCCAGCGGGCCGGGTCGGGCCGGAAGTAGGCGGCGCCGGGCTCCAGGTAGCGGACCACTCGGCGCGGGTTGTGCGGGAAGACGTCCCGGGCCTCGTGGTAGACCGAGGCGAGGGTGACGCCGCCGACGCCCGCCCGGTCCGTGAGGTTGCCGAAGAAGGTGTCGGCGCCCTCGTCCAGCAGGTCGGTGGCGAAGGCGAGGACGGACGACTCCACGGTGCGGCTCCGGAGCAGGTGGGCGGGTGCCCCTCACGCTAGCCGGAGCGGCAGGATTGGTCTATACCGCGCTGGGCCGGTCGGGTGTCCGGTGCCGTCCGGCGGCGGGCCGGCGCGGAGTCAGAGGCCGAAGTCGTCCAGCTCCTTGAGCAGGTCGGCCCGCGAGCCGGGGACGATGCCGGTGCCGGCGGTCTTGGTGTCGCGGGCCGTCGCGGGCTTCGCGGCGGCCGCCCCCTGCCCCCGGTTGCGGAAGATCCAGGCGCCCGCCAGGCCGCCGACCAGGCCGCCGAGGTGCGCGGCCCAGCTGATGCCCGGGGCCGTGCCCGGCAGGGCCGACGTGACCATGTAGGCGTACGAGGCGCCCAGCACGACGCCGATCAGGGTGTCGACCGGGTTGCGGTCGAAGATCCCGCGCAGCACCACGTAGCCGAAGTAGCCGAACACCATGCCGCTGGCGCCGACGCCGACGGAGTTCGGCTTGTCGAAGACCCAGGCCGTCAGCTCGCTGACCACCGCGACCAGCGCGGTCAGCCCCAGGAACTTCTTCACCCCGCGGAAGGCGGCGAGGAAGCCGAAGACGAACAGCGGGCCCGAGTTGGCCTCCAGGTGGGCCCAGTTCCAGTGCAGCAGCGGCGAGGTGACGATGTTCGGCAGGGAGCCGAGCTCCTGCGCCCGCAGCCCGTACTCCTTGCTGAGGCCGTAGTCGTCGAGCCAGTTCACCAGCTGCAGCAGCCAGATGACGGCCATGACGCCGGTCATCGTGAAGAGCGCCCGGCGGGCGTCGGCGATCATCCGGGCCGGGTCGAGGGCGGACGAGGAACCGCTCGGGTCGTTCAGGGACATGACGCCGACTCTAGGGCCGCCTCGATCGGGTGTGCACCCCACTACAGTGAATCGTGTCGTTCAGCCAGGAGCCGGGCTGCCCGGTTCGTCGAGAGGTGACCCACTGATGACCGTTCGTCCGCCGCTGCCGTACGAGTTCCTCCCGCAGGTGCCGTCCTTCGAGCTGACCAGCGAGGACTTCACCGACGGGGGCGGGCTGGCCGAGGAGTTCATCCACGCGGGCGGGAACCTCTCCCCGCAGCTGGCCTGGGCCGGGCTGCCCGAGGGCACCCGCTCGATCGCCGTGACCTGCTTCGACCCTGACGCGCCGACCGGCTCGGGCTGGTGGCACTGGCTCGCGCTCAACCTGCCGGCCGGCACCACCGGTCTGGCGCGCGGCGCCGGTTCCTCGGACGCGGACCTGCCGGGTGAGCGCTCGTTCCACGGCCCCAACGACTTCCCCGGCAACAAGTACGACGGTGCCGCCCCGCCGCCCGGCGCCCCGCACCGGTACGCCTTCGCGGTGCACGCGCTGGACGTGGCGGAGCTGGACGTCGCCGCCGACACCCCGGCGGCGCAGATCGGCTTCCACGTCACCTTCCACACCCTGGCCCGCGCGGTGATCACGGCCGAGTACGGGGTCTGATCCCGGCCGGCCCGGACGGGCCCCCGGCGGGTCCGTCCGGCATCCGGCGCGGACGCGGGCCCGGCTGCGGGCCCTTCACTGCGCGCCGAGGGCCATCCACTTCCCCGGGTTCGCCAGCGGTTCGAACCCGGCCTTGGCGTAGACCCCGTGGGCGTCGGCGGTGGCCAGCAGGATGCGGCGCAGGCCGAAGGGGGCGAGGTGGTCCCGGACGGCGGTGGCCAGGGCCGTGCCCAGCCCCCTGCCGCGGACGGCGGGCGCGATGTAGACGTCGCAGAGCCAGGCGAAGGTGGCCCGGTCGGTGACCACCCGGGCGTAGCCCACCTGGGCGCCCGAAGCGCGCTCGTAGACACCGAAGTTGAGGGAGCCGGCGATCGCCTCGTCCTGCTTCTCGCGGGCACGGCCGAGTGCCCAGTAGGCGTCCTGCGACAGCCATGCGTGGATCAGCCCGGCGTCGAGGCGCGCGGCGTCGGTGGAGATCTCGTAGTCGTCCGCGGGGTCGGTGCTCATGCCGGGATCCAAACAGAACGGGCCGCCGGCGGACCATCGGATATCGCCCGCGGGCCGGCCTACGCCCGCTCCGCCCCGCTCCCGGCCGCCCGGTCGGCCCGGTCGGCGAGTGCCCGCAGGTGGGCGTGCATCTCCGGCGGCTCGTGCACCTCGAACTCGCAGCCGAGCATGAGCAGGCGCATGGCCAGCCACTCCAGGGAGTCCGCCCGGGAGCGGAAGCGGCAGCTCCGCTCGTCGACCGGCTCGACCTCGGAGTCGCCGCCCACCCGGCGCCGGACCTCGTCGGCGGGTGCGTGCAGGGTGGCGACCAGGGTGTACGTCGGGGTGAGGCGGCGGAGCTTGCTCGCCACGTACGCGGCGGCGTCCTCGGCGGGGAGCGGGCGCGGGGTGAAGCGGGCCCCGGTGGCGAACGGCCGGCTGACCCGGTCCACCCGGAACAGCCGCCAGTCCTCGCGGTCCAGGTCGTAACCGACGAGGTACCAGCGGCGGCCGGCCGAGACGAGCCGGTCGGGCTCGATCAGGCGGCGGGTCTCGGCGCCGTTCCCGGCCCGGTAGTCGAAGCGGAGCCGCTCCCGGTTGGTGACGGCGCCCGCGAGCACGGTGAGGTCCTCGGGGTCGACGGTCGGCCCGTCGCCGGTGAGCAGCGGCACGGTGGCCGCGTTCAGCGTGCCGACCCGGTGGCGCAGCCGGCCGGGCAGGACCTGGAGGAGCTTGCCGAGGGCGCGGACGGAGGCCTCCTCGATGCCGACCACCGCGTGTCCGGCGGCCGCCCGGAGGCCGACCGCGATGGCCACCGCCTCCTCGTCGTCCAGCAGCAGCGGCGGCATCGCCGTCCCGGCCACCAGCCGGTAGCCGCCGACGGCGCCCATCGTCGCCTCGACCGGGTAACCGAGGGCGCGCAGCCGGTCGATGTCGCGGCGGATCGTCCGCGGGCTGACCTGGAGGCGCTCGGCCAGCTCGCTGCCGGGCCACTCGCGCGGCGTCTGGAGCAGGGACAGCAGGCTCAGCAGTCGTGCCGGTGTGTCGGTCATGGCGTCCAGGATGCCGGACAAGGCGGACAGGATCTGACCTACATGCCCCGTACTGTCGCAGACGTGCCGAAGAGCGAGGTAGAGGAGTACGAGATGACGACGGACACCGCGACGGCGGACCGGCGGAGGTGGATCGCACTCGCGATCGTGATGACCGCCTCCTTCATGGATCTGGTGGACGTCACCATCGTGAACATCGCCGTCCCGAGCATCCAGGCGGACACCGGCGCCTCGTTCAGCGCCATCCAGTGGGTGACCGGCGGCTACGCGCTGGCGTTCGCGATCGGGCTGATCACCGGCGGCCGGCTGGGCGACATCTACGGGCGGAAGCGGCTGTTCCTGCTCGGCATCGGCGGCTTCACCGTCGCCTCCGCGCTCTGCGGGCTGGCGGGCGGCGCCGAGATGCTGGTCGCGATGCGGGTGCTGCAGGGGGCGATGGCGGCGCTGATGGTGCCGCAGGTGCTGTCGATCATCCACGCGACCTTCCCGGCGGAGGAGCGCGGCAAGGTGTTCGGCCTGTTCGGCGCGGTGGTCGGCCTGGGCGCGGTCTCCGGCCCGATGATCGGCGCGCTGCTGACCGAGGGGGACCTCTTCGGCCTGGCCTGGCGGCCGATCTTCCTGATCAACCTGCCGGTGGGCGTCGCCGGGCTGCTGCTGGGCCGGGCGTTCATCGGTGAGTCGAAGGCCGAGCGGGCGCTGAAGCTGGACCTGGTGGGCGTGCTGCTGGCGAGCGCGGGCCTGCTGATGCTGATCTACCCGCTGACCCACGGCCGGGAGGCCGGCTGGCCGCTCTGGGGCTACCTGTCGATGGCCGGGAGCCTGCCGGTGTTCGCGCTGTTCGTCGCCTACGAGCGGATCAAGACGCGCAGGGACGGTTCGCCGCTGGTGGAGCTGTCGCTGTTCCGGGTGAAGAGCTTCGCGGCCGGCATCGGGGTGCAGCTGACCTTCGGCGTCGTCACCGGGATCTTCTTCCTGGTCTGGACGCTCTACATGCAGCTGGGCCTGGGCTGGAGCCCGCTGAAGGCCGGTACGACGGGCATCCCGTTCTCGCTCGCGGTCTCGACGGCGGCCGGGCTCTCGGTGCAGAAGCTGGTGCCGCGGTTCGGGCGGAAGGTGCTCCAGGCGGGCGCGCTGGTGATGGCGGCGGGCGTGCTCACCTACATCTGGGAGGCCGGCCGGTACGGGACGGCGATCGCGCCGTGGCAGATGGCGCTGCCGCTGGTGATCATGGGCCTGGGCATGGGCCTGATCGTCTCGCCGATCACGGACGCGATCCTGGCGGAGGTGCCGCGGGAGCACGCCGGTTCGGCGTCCGGGCTGATCAACACGGTCGGCCAGGTCGGGATGGCGCTGGGGCTGGGCCTGGTGTCGGTGGCGTTCTTCGGCGCGATGCCCGACGTGGTCACGCCGGCGGAGGCCGGGACGGCGTTCAGCGACGCGTTCGTGCACGCGATGTGGTGGGTCGCGGGGGTGCTGGCGCTGGTGTTCCTGCTGATGTTCGCGCTGCCGCGGCGCAGGGCGGCGGTCGTCGCCGCCGCGGGCGCGGAGGCCGTGGAGCCGCGGGAGCAGGAGCCCGTGCTGGTCTGACACCGTGCCGGCCCGGCCGGTGTGCGGGTGGCGGGCCCCGGTCGCGAGTGCGCGGCCGGGGCCCGCGTGCGCACACTGGGAGGGCCATGAACCGTACGCCGGTGGACTCCTCGGCGCTGCGCTCGGTCGGGTACGACGCGGCGCTGCTCGTGCTGGAGCTGGAGTTCGTCCACGGGGGCGTCTACACGTACGACGCCGTGCCCGGGCGGGTGCACCGCGAGCTGATGGCGGCGGAGAGCCTCGGGAGGTACTTCGTCCGGCGGATCCGGGGGCGGTACGCGTACCGGCGGCTGGGGTGACGCCCTAGCGGGGCCAGTCCGGGGCGGGGTCGGTGGCGAGGAGCGGGCGGATCGCGCCGAGGACGGCGCCGATGCAGACGTCCCGCAGCTCGGTGCGGGAGCAGGTCTCCTCGGTGAGCCAGTCCACGCAGAGCACCCGGACGAAGACCAGCCAGCTCTTCAGCACCCCGGAGACCGCCTCGCGGGCGTGCTCGTCGGCGAGTGGGAGGACGCCCAGCAGGCGGGCGCGGAGGGCGTCGAGCTCATCGGTCATGATCGTCTGGATCACCGGGTCGCCGGCCAGCACCCGGTTCGCCGCGAGGACGGCGTTGCGGTTGGCGGTGAAGTAGTCGAGGTGGGTGTCCAGGCCCTGGGCCAGCTGATCGACCAGGGTGTCGGCGGGGTCGAGGCGGGTCCCGGCGAGGAGCTGGTCGGCCGCCTGCTTGTAGACCGCGGCGAAGAGGTCGTGCTTGCCCGGGAAGTGCCGGTAGAGCAGCGCGCGGGACACCCCCGCCTGGGCGGCCACGTCCTCCATCAGCACTTCCTCGTACGGGCGCGCGGCGAAGAGCCGCGCGCCGACGGAGAGGAGCTGGGCGCGGCGTTCGGCGGGGCTGAGCCGCTGGCGGGGAGGCATGGGGGAACACTACTTGACACGTGTCTACCAGTGCCGCCTACTGAAGTAGACGTGTGTCAACTTGCAGTGAGGGGTGAGCCGGTCATGGCCAGGGCGTTACGGGTGCTCGCGTGGACGATGGGGGTCGCCTGCGTGGCGATCGGGCTCTTCCACGTGGTGGGCGGCAACGCGGCGGTCCCGGGGGAGGCCGGGGCCGGCGCGACGGTGGACAGCATGGGCCGCTTCTTCGGTGCGGTCTTCGCCGGCTACGGGCTGGCGTGGGTGTGGGCGGCCCGGCAGTCGCCCGTCCCGGCGCGGGTGGTCCGGGTGCTCGCCGGGGTGTTCCTGCTCGGGGCGCTCGGACGGGTGCTCTCGATCGTCGTGGAGGGGCGGCCGCACGGGTTCCAGCTGTTCCTGATGGTGCTCGAACTCGCCCTGTCCCCGGTCTTCTTCGGGCTCGCGGCGGCGGACGAGAAGGCGGCGCGGCGGGCGTAGCGCCGGCTGGGCGCAGGGGCCGGCGGGCAGGGACCGGCGGGCGGTCGCGGCGCGCAGGCCCGGCGCCCACGGGGAGGGGCGCCGGGCGGGTGGCGTGGCGGGCGGCGCGTCAGGCCTTCGCCTTGGCCTCCTTGGCGGCGCGCTTCACCTCCTGTTTGTGGGCGCGCACCTTGTCGAGGGACTCCGGGCCGGTGATGTCCGCGACCGAGCGGTACGCACCCTCCTCGCCGTAGCCGCCCGCCGCCTCGCGCCAGCCCTCGGGCCGGACGCCGTACTGCTTGCCGAGCAGGGCGAGGAAGATCTGCGACTTCTGCTTCCCGAAGCCGGGCAGCGCGTTGAGCCGGCTGAGCAGCTCCTTGCCGGTGCTGACGTTCCGCCAGAGGCCGGCCGCGTCGCCGTCGTACTGGGCCACCAGGAACTGGCAGAGCTGCTGCACCCGCTTCGCCATGGCGGCCGGGTAGCGGTGCACGGCCGGCTTCTCGGAGAGCAGGGCGACGAAGGCCTCGGGGTTGTAGGTGGCGATCTCGTGCGCGTCCAGGTCGTCCCGCCCGAGCCGCTGCGCGATGGTCAGCGGTCCGGCGAACGCCCACTCCATGGGCACCTGCTGGTCGAGCAACATCCCGACGAGCGCGGCGAGCGCGCTGCGCCCGAGCAGTTCGTCGGCCTCAGGCTGCTGCGCGAGCCGGACGGTGACGTTCATGGGCAAGCCCTCCTCTGAGCTGGAGACTCGGGTCGCCGCCCAGTCTGGTGGACGGGCGTGGAGCGGAGGCGGGCAACACGCCCGGGGGGATGTCGCTCCTTGGGGTGACTGGTTGGTTCGTCGGCATAGTTCTTGACCGCCGGATTCTGCGCGCCCCCGGAGGGGCAGGGCGTGGTGGTCGGGCCGGCCGGACCGGGGCGCCGGCCGCCGGGGGCGGAACCCGCCGGAAAGTTTTTCCGCGGGCGTGTCACACGTGGGCGGCGCGGCGGGTCAGAGGGGTGGAAGAGCACGAGAGACCCGCCACCCGAGGAGCGTCCCATGTCCGTCGCCCACGTCGTCGTCACCGTTCTGGCCGCTGTCATGGCGGGCTTCTCGGGCTGGTCGGTCTTCGCCCGGGCCGCGTACGTCGTGCAGCCGCTGGCCGAGTACGGGGTGCCGCAGCCGTGGTGGAACCTGCTGGGCGCCGCAAAGGCCGCCGGGGCGCTCGGGCTGCTGGTGGGGCTGTTCGTGCCGGTGATCGGGGTGCTGGCCGCGGTCGGGCTGGTGCTGTACTTCGCGGGTGCCGCGGTGACCGTCCTCCGGGCGCGCGCCTACGCGCACGTCCCGTTCCCGCTGATCTACCTGGCGCCGGCCGCGGCCTCGCTGGTGCTGCACGCCTGAGGGGCGCAGGGTGCGGAAGGGGGCGGGCGCGGTTGATGCGCCCGCCCCCTTTCGGCGTTCCGCGCGTGGCGGGGCGGCGAGGCGTACAGGTGATCCAGTGCGGGGCGCCGAATCGGGCGGGTATTCGAGTCAATGGGCTTATTTCATATGACTGTTCCCGTTCCCCGGTGAGGGGTGCCGGCGAGGGGTAATGCTGAGCCGACCGGGTGGCGGGCCGTGCGGGACAGACGCCTGTCTCGTTGTGCCGGTCGGCTTCCTCGACGCGTCCAGAAAGGCTCGCCCGGTGACCCAGCCGTTCGAACTGCCGTCCTTCTACGTGCCGCACCCGGCACGCCTCAACCCCCATCTGGAGGAGGCCCGCACCCACTCCACCGGGTGGGCGCGGGAGATGGGGATGCTGGAGGGCTCGGGCATCTGGGACACCGCCGACCTGGAGGCCCACGACTACGGACTGCTGTGCGCCTACACGCACCCGGACGCCTCCGCCGAGGCGCTGTCGCTGGTCACCGACTGGTACGTCTGGGTGTTCTTCTTCGACGACCACTTCCTGGAGGTCTACAAGCGCACCAACGACCGCGAGGGCGGCAAGGCCTACCTGGACCGGCTGCCGCTGTTCATGCCGGCGGACCCGTCCACACCGGTGCCCGAGCCGGTCAACGCGGTCGAGGCGGGCTTGGCCGACCTCTGGCGGCGGACCGTCCCGTCGATGGGCGAGGACTGGCGGATCCGGTTCGCCGAGAGCACCCGGAACCTGCTGAACGAGTCCCTCTGGGAGCTCGCCAACATCAACGCGGGCCGGATCGCCAACCCGGTCGAGTACATCGAGATGCGCCGCAAGGTCGGCGGCGCGCCGTGGTCCGCCGGGCTGATCGAGTACGCGGCCGGCGCCGAGGTGCCCAAGGAGGTCTCGGGCTCGCGCCCGCTGCGGGTGCTGATGGACGCCTTCGCGGACGGCGTCCACCTGCGGAACGACCTCTTCTCCTACCAGCGGGAGGTCGAGGACGAGGGCGAGCTCAGCAACGGCGTCCTCGTGCTGGAGACCTTCCTCGGCTGCTCGACGCAGGAGGCCGCGGAGGCCGTCAACGACCTGCTCACCTCACGGCTGCAGCAGTTCGAGAACACCGTGTTCGCCGAACTCCCGCTGCTGTTCGCCGAGTCCGGGCTGGACCCGCAGGGCTGCGCCAAGGTCCTCGGGTACGTGAAGGGGCTGCAGGACTGGCAGTCGGGCGGGCACGAGTGGCACCTGCGGTCCAGCCGCTACATGAACGGCGGCGGCGCGGCGGCGGAACCGGCCGGGCCGGCCGCGGTCGACTGGTGGGACGCGTACGCGATCGGCGGCGTCGGGACGTCGGCACTGGACCTGCTCCGGGCCGGTTCGGGTCGCGGACTTCCCGGCGGCCTGGGCGAGTTGGGCTCGCTGAGCCGCGCGGCGGACGGGGCTTCTGCCGTGGCGGACGGGGCGGCCGGCTCCCCGGGCGGCACGTCGCCGGGCGTGCGGCGGGCGCGCTCGCACAGCCACGTGCCGCACCAGCACGTCGGGCCGTCCCGGCTGCCGGAGTTCGACCTCCCGTTCTCGGTCGAGCCGAGCCCGCACCTGGAGGTGTCGCGGCGCAACACGGTCGAGTGGGCCGGGCGGATGGGCATCCTGGACGCGCAGCCGGGGGTGCCCGGCTCGCAGGTGTGGACCGCGGAGAAGGCGTACGACTACGACCTCCCGCTCTGCGCGGCCGGCATCCACCCGGATGCCGACGCCGGTCAACTCGACCTCACCTCGGACTGGTTGACCTGGGGCACCTACGGGGACGACTACTACCCGGCGGTGTTCGGGCGGACCAGGGACCTCGCCGGTGCCAAGCGCCTGACCACGCGGTTCTCCGCCTTCATGCCGCTCGACTGCGGTGCGACGCCGGAGCCGGAGAACGCGCTGGAGCGCGGGCTGGCCGACCTCTGGGAGCGGACCGCCGGGCCGATGGCCGCCGAGGCCCGGCAGCGGTTCCGCACCGCCGTCGAGGACATGGCGCGGAGCTGGGTGTGGGAGCTCCAGAACCAGGCGCAGCACCGCATTCCCGACCCCGTCGACTACATCGAGATGCGCCGGCAGACCTTCGGCTCCGACCTCACCATGAGCCTCTGCCGGCTGGCGCACGGCGAGGCCGTCCCGGAGGGGATCCACGAGAGCGGGCCGATGCGCTCGCTGGAGAACGCGGCCGCCGACTACGCGTGCATGATGAACGACCTGTTCTCGTACCAGAAGGAGATCGAGTACGAGGGCGAGGTGCACAACGCGGTGCTGGTGGTGCAGAACTTCTTCAACTGCGACTACCCGGCGGCGGTCCGCATCGTCGACGACCTGATGCACTCGCGGCTGAGCCAGTTCCGGCACGTCGCGCAGAACGAGTTTCCGGTGCTGTACGAGGACTTCGGGCTGGCCCCGGAGGGCCGGGCGATTCTGGACGGCTACGTCGGGGAGCTGGAGAACTGGCTCGCCGGGATCCTGCTCTGGCACCGGGGCTGCAAGCGGTACACCGAGGAGGACCTGAAGCGGCACTTCGGGTTCGAGGAGTTCTCGGTGGGGGCCGTTCCGCATTCGGCAGGGACTGTTGCGAAGGAGAGTGTTCCGATGGAGAGCGTTCCGGTGGAGAGCGGCGTTTCGGCGGCGTCCGTGGAGAGGGCGGCGGGCGAGGCCGTCGAGGTCCGGGAACCGGCGGGGACGGCGCCGGCCGGGACGGCGTCCTGGGGCCCGACCGGCCTGGGGACGTCGGCGGCGCGGATCGGTGTGGCGGCGGCCCCGGCGGGGGCGGTCGCGGGCGCGGCGGAGGAGGCCCCGCGGCCGGGGCTGGTGCCGTCCGGGCCGACCGGCCTGGGGACGGCCGGCGCTCGGGCGCCGTTCACCGGGGCGCTGCCGGAGGTGGCCGGCTGACGGCCGGTTCCGGTCCTGCGACGGCCCGCCGGTGCAGCCGCCGGCGGGCCGTCGCGTGCCCGGGGCCGCCGGGCAGGCGGGGTCGGCTCAGGCCTGTCCGGGGCCGGCGGGCCGCTCGGGGCGCGGGTGGGTGCGGGACTGGCTAGGGTGGCGAACCGGGGTGGGAAACCGGGGCAAACCGTCACGAAAGGGCAGAACCATGGCCGCGCTACCCGAAGGCACACCCTGCTGGGCCGATGCGATGTTCAGGGACGTGGAGGGCGCGAAGGCGTTCTACGGCGACGTGCTCGGCTGGACCTTCGGCGAGGCCTCGTCGGAGTTCGGGAACTACACCCAGGCGTACTCGGACGGCAAGGCGGTGGCGGCCGTGGTGCCGTCGATGCCCGGCCAGGACGAGGAGGAGCGCTCCTCCTGGTGGCTGTACCTCGCCTCGCCGGACGCCGCCGCCACCGCCGACCGGATCCGGGCCAACGGCGGCGAGGTGGTGATGGGGCCGACGAAGGTCGGCGACTTCGGCACCATGGTGCTGGCCAGGGACCCGGGCGGGGTCGCCTTCGGGGTCTGGCAGGCGGACGCCCACGAGGGCTTCGAGAAGCAGGGTGCGACCGGCGCGTACACCTGGGCCGAGGTGCTCACCCGGGAGCCCGGCAAGGCGGACGCCTTCTTCCCCGCCGTCTTCCCGTACAGCACGCAGAAGATGGAGACGGACGAGGTCGACTACAAGATCTTCCGGGCCGGCGGGCAGCCCGTGCTCGGCCGGATGGGCATGGGCCCGGAGGACCTGCCGCCCGAGGCGCCGTCCTACCTGAGTGTGTACTTCGCCGTGGACGACTGCGACGCGACCGTCGCCAAGGTCGCCGAGCGCGGCGGCAAGCTGTACTTCGGCCCGATGGACAGCCCGTTCGGCCGGTTCGCGGCCGTCGGCGACCCGCAGGGCGCGGCCTTCGGCGTCATCGACCTCGGGACGACCGCCGGTGACATGCCGGTGATGACGGACGCCTGATGGGCGGGGAGAGCGGGGAGAGCCGGGAGCGGGCCGACCTGCTGGAGACGCTGGACAAGCACCGCGGCTTCCTGCGCTACACCGTCCGCGACCTCACCGACGAGCAGGCCGCCCGGCGCACCACCGTGAGCGAACTGTGCCTGGGCGGCCTGATCAAGCACGTCACCGGCACCGAGTCGCGCTGGATGCGGTTCGCGGCCGGCGGCGCGGAGGCGATGGAGCGCGAGCCGTACGACTGGGAGGGCCAGTTCCGGATGGCGGACGGCGAGACGCTGGCCACGCTGCTCACCGCGTACGAGCGGGTGGCGCGCGCGACCGACGAGCTGGTCACGACCCTGCCGGACCTCGACCGGGCGCACCCGCTGCCGCAGGCACCGTGGTTCGAACCGGGTGCGAGCTGGTCGGTGCGGCGGGTGCTGCTGCACGTCATCGCGGAGACCGCGCAGCACGCGGGGCACGCGGACATCATCCGGGAGTCGCTGGACGGGGCCAGGACGATGGGCTGAGCGGCGCGGCGTGGCCGGGCGTCCGGGCGGGGCGTCTGTGGCCGGGTGGCAGGGGCCTCGCGCGGGCCGGTGGTGCTCCGGTCTCAGGCGGCCGGCTCCACGCCGAGCAGCTCGTACAGCGCCCGGTCGCCGTCCGCCGTCACCCGCAGGGCGCGGCCGGAGCCGATCCGCTCCACCCAGGCCCGGTCCAGCGCCGTCCGGCAGAGTGCGGCGCCGAGCGCCCCGCCGAGGTGGGTGCGGCGCTCCGTCCAGTCCAGGCAGCTGCGCACCAGCGGCCGCCCGCCGCCGCGCCCGGCCCCGGCCGGCAGCTCGACGCCGAGCCCGGCCAGCCACGCCAGCCCGTCGTCGGTGACGGCGAGCCCGGCCCGGTCCGCGACCAGGCCGCGGGCCAGGACGGCGTCGGTGACCGCCACGCCCAGGCGGCCGGCCAGGTGGTCGTAGCAGGTCCGGGCACGGGCCTCGGCGCTCATCCGGGTGGACTCGCGCAGGCTGCGGGGCGGCTCAGCGGGCTGGGCGGCCCCCGGGAACGCGGCGAGGTCCTCGATCAGGGCCGCGGCCGCCGGGCCGGCCAGCCGGACGTACCGGTGCCGCCCCTGCCGCTCCTCGGCCAGCAGGCCGCCGGCGATCAGCCGGGAGAGGTGCTCGCTCGTGGTGGACGGCGCGACGCCCGCGTGCCGGGCCAACTCGCCGGCGGTCCAGGCCCGGCCGTCGAGCAGGGCGGTGCAGAAGGCGGCACGGGTGGGGTCGGCGAGCAGACCGGCGAGCTGGGCGAGTGACATGCGTCCATGGTGGCCCGGCCATGGTTCGGCCGGGACCGAAGCGTCCCGGGCCTAGCGTGATCGCGACCGGCATGAGCACTGTTGCCCGGGAGCGCGGCGTGGTGACGTCGGCGCACTACGAGGACGTCGAGGCGGCGCCGGCCCGCAGGCAGGCCCTATAGGTTGACCATCGACATATGTTCACGGTTGACCTATGCTCGCGGCATGGCTAACCGTCAACTACAGGAGCCGACAAGGCTCGTGCTCACCGCGCTGGCCGACGCCCCGCGGCACGGGTACGCGATCGTCCAGGAGGTCCTGGCCATCTCCGGCGGCCGGACCAAGCTGCTCACCGGCACCCTCTACACGGCGCTCGACCGCCTCCTCCAGCAGGGGCTGATCCGGATCGACCACGAGGAGGTCGTGGCCGGCCGCATGCGGCGCACCTTCGCCCTCACCGACGAGGGGCGGGACGCGTTGGCCGAGGAGACGGCGCGACTGCGCGCCGGCGTGACCGAGGCCGAACGCCGGCTCGCGCTCGGCGGGTTCAAGCCGGGCGCCCGGCCGGCGCTCGGGGCGCCGAGGATCGGATTCGGGCTGGGCGGAGGTGTCGCGTGAGCACGTCGTCGCAGGCCGCCGCCCTGTCCACCCGGCTCCCGCTGCTCGGCCTCTACCCCGCCGGGTACCGGGCCGCACACGGCGCGGAGATCGTCGCGGTGTTCGCCGAGTCCGTGCACGGCGCCGACCGCCGGACCGTCCGGCGCGAGTGGGCCTCGCTCGCCTCGCACGCCCTCCGGCTGCGCACCCGGCTCAGCTCGCGTGATCCGGCCGGCCGCTTCCTGGCCGGCGCCGCGCCGTTCCTGCTGGCGGGCGGGGCGGGCCTGGCCGCGGTCCACCTGCTGCTCGGGCTGTTCCTGCCCGACCAGTTCGGCGAGGAGGGTCACCCCGCCGTCCGGGCCGTCGTGGGTGCGGCGCAGACCGGCCCGTGGATCCTCGCCCTGCTGTGCGCCGTCCTCGGCCGGTGGGGCGCGGCCCGCGCGCTCGTGCTGCTCGGTGCGGTGATCCGGACCGGTGCTGCCGCGGCCTTCTTCGTCCACCCCGGGTGGGCCTTCTTCCAGTACCTGCCGCTGGCGGGCTTCTGGCTGCTGCTCGCCGTCCCGCTGGTGCTGGCGCCGCCGGACGGCGTCGACCTCTCCCGGTCCGGCCGCGCCGGGACGGCGGCCACGGCGCTCGCGCTCGCCCTGCCGATGGGGGCGACCGCGGTGCTCTGGCCCTGGCCGGACGACGGCCCGGCTGTCGACCACGTCTTCTCCGACGCCAACCGCACCCTGCTGGACGCGTCCACCGCCTGGCCGGCCGTGGTGCTGAGCCTCGCCCTCCTGCTCCACCTCGGCCGGCCCGGCGCAGACCGCGTCCGCGCCGCCGGGATCGCGCTGGCCGTCCTGCCCTGGACCGTGATGCTCGCCCCGCCGTACTACTGGCGCCCGCCGTTCGACGGACACGACCTGGTGCGCAACCTCGCGGTCGTGCTCGGCCTGCTGGCGTTCGCCACGGTGCTGGGCGTCGCCCGACGCCGGCTCGCTCCGGCCGGGCCGGCCTGACCGGCGGTCATCACACCCGTCCGGCCGCCGGATCCCGGCGGCCGGACGGGGCACGGCGGTTCACCGGGCCGTGCGCTCGTCCGTGCCGGGGACCTTCGCGGTGCTGAGGGCGATGCGGTTCCAGGTGTTGATGGTGAAGATCAGGGCCAGCAGCCGGGCCAGCTCCTCGTCCGGGAACAGGGCGGCGGCACGGGCGTAGACGTCGTCGGGGACACCGGCCTGCCCGATCAGGGTGACGGCCTCGGTGAGGGCGAGCGCGGCGCGTTCCTGCTCGGTGAAGAAGTGGCCGGCGTCCTTCCAGACGGCGACCATGTGCAGGCGCTCCTCGCTCTCGCCGGCCTTGCGGGCGTCGGAGGTGTGCATGTGCAGGCAGTACGCGCAGCCGTTGAGCTGGGAGGCCCGGATCTGGACCAGCTCGACCAGGGCCGGGTCGAGGCCCTCGCGCGCGGCGGCGTCGAAGCCGATCAGCGCCTTGAAGGCCTTCGGGGCGGCCTTGGCGAAGTTGATCCGCGGGGCGGCGTGGCTGCTGTGGCCGGCGGTGGCGGTGGTCGCGGTGGCGGTGGTCGCGGTGACTGCGGCGGTGTTCGTCATGACCCCAATCTACGGGGTGATAGACCGTCAAAGTAGTTCACTTGCAGGCTGTTTCCGTGGGTCAATTCGGCCTGCCGGGCATGGTGGTGTGCCGTCCGGCGGCGGTCCGGCCGAGACGCTCGAGCGGCGAGACGATGGGACATCTTCCGAAGACTTGAGGATATTCATCGGCTCGTCCGGCCTTCCTAGGGTTGAGGACATCAGGAGCCGCCCCGACCGGGGGCCGGCCGAGCCGGAAGGAACGAACTCCCATGCGCGCAGTCATCCAGAAGTCCTTCGGCGGCCCCGAGGTCCTCGAGGTCGTCGAGGCCGAGCGGCCCGCCCCGCGCGGCGGCGAGGTGCTCGTCCGGGTACACGCCAGCGGCGTCAACCCGGTCGACCTGGCCGTCCGTTCGGGCGCCTACCCGCTGCTCGGCGAGCCGCCGTACGGGGTCGGCTGGGACATCTCCGGCGTGGTCGAGGAGGCCGGTCCGGGGGCCAGGTTCAAGCCGGGCGACGAGGTGTTCGGGATGCCCTTCTTCCCGCGCGCCGCCACCGGCTACGCCGACTACGTCGCGGTGCCGTCCCGCCAGGTGGCCCGGAAGCCCGCGACGCTCGACCACGTGGAGGCCGCCGCGATCCCGCTGGCCGCCCTCACCGCCTGGCAGGGCCTGGTGGACGCGGCCCGGCTGTCCGAGGGCCAGCGGGTGCTGATCCACCGCGCGGCGGGCGGCGTCGGCCACTTCGCGGTGCAGATCGCGAAGGCGCGCGGCGCCCACGTGACCGCCCTCGCCAGCGAGCCCAAGCACGCGTTCCTGCGCGACCTGGGCGCCGACGAGCTCATCGACTACCGGACCACCGACTACACCGAGGTGGTGCGCGACGTGGACGTCGTCTTCGACTCCTCCTCCGAGGGCACCCGCGCCCTGTCGGTGCTGCGGCCCGGCGGCACCCTGGTGAGCATCATGGAGCACTGGAACACGGCGCTCGCCGCCGAGATCGAGGCGGCCGGGCGGCACTTCGCGGGCGTCTCGGTCGAGCCCGACTACGCCTCGCTGGAGGCGATCGCGGCCCTGGTCGAGGCCGGCCGGATCCGCCCGCACATCGCCGGGACCTTCCCGCTCGCCGACGCCGGCAAGGCCCACGAGCTGCTCGGGTCCGGCCGGGTGCAGGGCAAGGTCGTCCTCACCGTCGCCTGAGCGGCGGCGTCAAGTGCCTAAGCTGGTGGCGGGATCCGGAGAACGGGGGAAGGCGTTGGACATCCTGACCGAGGCGCTGGGATCGATGCGGACCGGGCATCCGACGTCCGTCCGCACCGAGGGCCGCGCCCCCTGGGGCCTGCGCCTCCCCCCGGTCGCCGGGGCCGGCTTCCACGTGGTGCTGCACGGGACGTGCTGGCTGATCCCGCTGGAGGGTGCCTCGAGGCAGGAGGCGATCGCCCTGAGCCCCGGCGACGTGATCTTCCTGCGGGACGGCCGCGGCCACATCCTCGCCGACCACCCCGGCACCCCGGCCGAGCCGGAGCGGCCCTCCCAGTACCGGCCGAGCACGCCGATCGGCACGGTCACCCTGGGCGGCGACGGCCCCCGGACCAGCCTGCTCTGCGGCAACTACCACCTGGACCAGGGCCGTCCGCACCCGCTGGTCCGGCAGCTGCCCGAGATCATCCACCTCTCCACCGGGCAGGGCCGGCACCCCGAGCTCACCGCGGCCGTCCAACTCCTCGGCGCCGAACTGGAGAACCCGCGGCTCGGTTCGACCGGCATCGTCCCGGCGCTGATCGACTCGCTGCTGCTCTACATCCTGAGGGCGTGGCTGGAGGACCAGCCCGCGACGGCCGCGGTCGGCTGGGCCGCCGCACTCGGCGACTGCGCGGTCGCCCCCGCGCTGGCGGCCATCCACGGAGCCCCGTCGGACCCGTGGACGGTGGAGTCCCTGGCCGGGCGGGTGGGCCTCTCCCGGGCGGCCTTCGCCCGCCGGTTCACCACCCTGGTCGGCGAACCGCCGATGGCGTACCTGACCCGCTGGCGGCTCACCACGGCCGCCCGCCTGCTGCGCGAGTCGGAGGCCCCGCTGACCGCGATCGCGTCCCGGGCGGGCTACGGCTCCGAGTACGCCTTCGCCAAGGCCTTCAAGCGCGAGTACGGCCAGGCGCCCGGCGGCTACCGGCGCGGGACCCGCGCGGGCCAAGCCGCCTGACCGGAGCCGGGCCGGCCTCGGTCAGGCCCGGCAGGGGCCGGTGAACAGCCCTATCCCGTACGGCCGTTCACGCCCTACGGTGATCCCCGGCGCCGAACGGCCTTCGGACAACGGGGAGTGAAGAGCATGCGCAAGTCCTACCACGCGGCACACGTCTACATGATCCTGGGCGTGGTGTCCGGCCTGTACTACCGGGAGCTCACCAAGCACAACGACTTCCACGGCGAGACCCAGCTGTCCGTCGTGCACACCCACCTGCTCGCGCTCGGGATGCTGGGCTTCCTGATCGTCCTCGCCCTCGACAAGCAGTTCGGCCTGTCCGGGTCGAGGCAGTTCACCTCCTTCTTCTGGTTCTACAACGCGGGCATCGCGATCACCGTCGGGGCGATGCTCTTCCGCGGCACCCAGACCGTGCTCGGCCACCACGTCCCCGAGGCCGTCTCCTGGATAGCCGGCCTCGGCCACATCGTGCTCACCGTCGGCCTCATCCTGCTGTTCGTCCTCCTCGGGAAGCGCCTCACCGCGGCGCAGACGGGCGACACCGCGAAGTCCTGACCCGCCGGCCGCGGCCGGGGCCCCGCCGGCCCGGGCCACGGCCGGACCGGTTCCGGCGGGGTGGGCCGTCAGACGGGCAGGGCCTTCAGACGGACGACCGGCGAGACGAGCAGGCCGAGGACGACGGCGGCGGAGCCGGCCGCGGCGACGGCGAGCGCGCCGTGGGCACCGATGCGGCCCGCGAGCAGGCCGGCGCTCAGGCCGCCGAGCGCGCCGCCGCCGAACAGCAGGGTGCGGAAGGCCGCCGTCATCCGGCCCATCATCGGCTGCGGGGTCAGGCTCTGCCGCAGGCTGACGATGACGACGCCCGCCACGCCCAGGCCCAGGTAGGTGGTGAAGAAGGAGAGCACGAACAGCGCGAGCACGACCGGGCGCGGCCCGGCGGCGAGCGGGATCAGGGACGGGCCGAGCAGCAGCGCCGACTGGGCGACCAGGTAGACCCGGCCGAGCGGGAACCGGGCGATGACCCGGCGGGAGACCAGCGCGCCGAGCAGCCCGCCCACCGAGGCCGTCGCGAAGACCCCGCCGATCGCGGTCGGTCCCAGGTGGAGGTCGTTGCTGCCGTAGAGCAGGAACATGGTCCAGACGGTGATCATGGAGAAGTTGCAGCAGAAGCCGGTCAGCGCCAGCGCCCGCAGCACCCCGTCGCGCAGGACCCAGCCCAGCCCGTCCCGGAGTTCGCGCAGCAGGTGGCGGTCCGCGGCCGGTTCGGGAGGCGGCTCGGGCGTGCGGATCAGCAGCAGCGACACGACGGAGGCCGCGTACGAGCAGGCGTCCACGACCAGGGCCACCGGTGCGGTGAGCGCCGACACCAGGAGGCCCGCCAGGCCGGGCCCGGCGACGTCGGCGGCGGAGGAGCTGGTGCCCATCCGGGCGCTCGCCTCGACGTAGTGCTCGGGCCGGCGGACCAGCACCGGGACGTAGGACATCCAGCTGACGTCGAACACCACCGAGGCCGTGCCGACCGCGCAGGCGATCACCAGCAGCACGGTCAGGTCGAGGGCGTCCCACCAGTACAGCAGCGGGACGAGGCCGACCAGGGCGAGCCGGACGAGATTGGCGCCCAGCATCACCGGCCGGCGCCGGGCCCGGTCGGTCCAGACGCCGATCAGCAGTGCCAGCCCGAGGTACGGGACGAGCTGCAGGAAGCGCAGCAGCCCGACCTGTTCGTCGGTGGCGTGGAAGGCGCGGATCGCGGTGAGCGGCAGGGCGAGGTTGGTGACCTGGGTGCCGAGCAGCGAGACCGTCTCGCCGAACCAGAAGGCGAGGAAGTCCCGGTTGTGCCAGAGGCTTTCGGCCGGCTCCGGCTGAGGGGGCGGCGGGGCTGCGGGGGCGGGCCCGGCCGGGGCGAGGCTCATCGGGCGCTCCGGGCGCTCCGGGAGAGCTCGGCGACCGCGGCGGCGACCGTGTCCACCTCGTCCTCGGTGTTGTAGTAGTGCGGGGACAGCCGCAGGCACCACTCCACCTCCTTGTCGGCGAAGTCGAACTGGGCGAACTCCCGGTAGCTTAGCGCCGAGTTGATGCCGCGCGCGTCCATCGCCGCCTTGAACGGCTCCGGCTGCCAGCCGTCGACCGCGACGGTGACCAGCGCGGCCGGGGCGGGGCCGCCGTCCAGCACCCGGACGCCGGGCAGTCCGGCCAGCCCGGCACGCAGCCGCGCGGCCAGGGCGGGCGTGCGCCGGGCGACGGGCCGGATCCCGACCCGCAGGGCGTAGCGGACGGCGGCCGCGCTGCCGAGCACGGTCGCGTACGGGAACTCCCACTCCTCGAACCGGGCGGCGGTGCCGACCGGCCGGTAGTGGCCGGGCGCGACCCAGCGGGCGCCGTGCATGTCGATGAACAGCGGCTCGTAACCCCCTTGCAGGACCCGGTCGGAGACGTAGAGGAAGCCCGAACCGCGCGGTCCGCGCAGGAACTTGCGGCAGGTCGCGGTGAGCAGGTCGCAGCCGATCTCCTCGACGTCGACCGCGTACTGGCCGACCGACTGGCAGGCGTCGACCAGGTAGAGCAGGCCGAGCTCGCGGCAGTGCCGGCCGATCTCGGCCACCGGCTGGACCAGGCCGGAGTTGGTCGGCACATGGGTCGCGGCGACCAGGCGCGGGCGGCGGGCGCGCATCAGGGCGGCCATCGCGGCCACGTCGACGCCGCTGCCGTCCGCGTGGTCGGGGGCGTGCACGATCTCGACGCCGTGGCGGCGGCGGAGCGCGAGGAAGGCGATCTGGTTGGAGACGAAGTCGTTGCGGGTGGTCAGGACGACGTCGCCGGGGCGGAAGTCGATCGCGGACAGGGCCTTGGAGTAGGCGTGGGTGGCGCTGCCGGCGAAGGCGATGTTGCCGGGCCGGGTGTTCAGCAGCTCGGCGACCGCGGCGTGGAAGTCGGCGACCTCGGCCGCCCGGGCCGCGGAGGCCTCGTAACCGCCGATCTCCGCCTCCAGGTTGAGGTGGTTGACCATCGTGCGCAGGACCGGGCGGGCGAGCAGGCCGCAGCCGGCGTTGTTGAAGTGGATCACCGACGCACAGCCGGGGGTGTCGGCCCGCAGGGCGGCGAGGTCGAGGAGCGGTTCCGGTGCTGGCGCAGAAGCGCTATCCTGAGTCTTCATGTATGACGGTAGCAGTACTGAGGCGCTGGTGGCGATCCTCCGCACGGAGGTCGCCGGGCTCGTCCCCGGCGACCGGCTCCCCAGCAGCCGGGACCTGATCGCCCGGCACGGGGTCGGGCCGGTGACGGTCTCCCGGGCGATCGCCCTGCTGGCCGCCGAGGGCGTGGTGGTCACCCGCCCCGGCAGCGGCACGTACGTGGCCACTCGCCGGCCGGCCCGTGCCGACGAGGCGGCGGACACCTCCTGGCAGGCGGTCGCCCTGGCCGGCCGCGACCTGGGAGTCGACGCCGACGACGCCGACGGAACCGAGGGTTCGTCAACGCCCCTGCCGGGCGGGGCGATCGCGCTCTCCGGCGGCTACCTGCACGAGAACCTCCAGCCCACCCGGGCGCTCGGCGCCGCGCTGGCCCGGGCCGCCCGCCGGCCCGACGCCTGGCACCGCGCCCCGGCGGCCGGCCTGGCGCCGCTGCGGGCGATCTTCGCCCGCCAGGTCGGCGGCGGGGCCGGCCCGGAGGACGTGCTGGTCACCGGTGGCGGCCAGGGCGCGCTGTCGCTGCTGTTCCGGGCGATCGCCGCCCCCGGCAGTCCCGTCCTGGTGGAGTCGCCGACCTACCCCGGGGCCCTGGCGGCCGCCCGCGCGGCCGGCCTGCGCCCGGTGCCGCTCCCGGTGGACGAGGACGGCATCCGGCCCGAACTGCTCGCCGACGCCTTCGCGATGACCGGGGCCAGACTCCTCTACTGCCAGCCGACCTTCCAGAACCCCACCGGCACCGTGCTCGCGCCCGAGCGCCGCCGCCAGCTCGTCGACGTCACCCGCGCCGCCGGGGCGTTCCTGATCGAGGACGACTTCGCCCGCCACCTCGGCCACGGCCACCCGGTGCCGCGCCCGCTGGCGGCCGACGACCGCGACGGCACCGTCGTCCACCTGACCTCGCTGACCAAGCCGGCCTCGCCCAGCCTGCGGATCGGCGCGGTGGTCGCCCGCGGCCCGGTGATGCGGCGCCTCCAGGCGATGCGCCGGGTGGACGACTTCTTCATCGCCCGGCCCCTCCAGGAGGCCGCCGTCGAACTGCTCAGCACGCCCGCCTGGGACCGCCACCTGCGCGCCCTGTCCGCCGCGCTGCGCGACCGCTGCGCGGTGCTGGCCGACGCGCTGGCCCGCGAGCTCCCCGGGTGGACGCCCGCCCGCGTCCCGGCCGGCGGGCTGCACCTCTGGCTGCGGCTGCCGCCCGGCCTCGCCGACACCGCCGTCGCCGAGGCCGCCCGGGCGCAGGGCGTCGCCGTCGACCCCGGCCGCCGCTACTTCCCGGCCGAGCCGCCGGGTGCCCATCTGCGGCTCGGCTTCGCCGCGGCCGCCGAACCCGGCGACCTCCCGGATGCGGCGCGCCGCCTGGCCGCCGCGGTGCGCTCCCTCGGCTGACGTCCGGCGCGTGAGGTGACGTCCGGCGCGTGAGGCGGGCCGCGAGAGGTCCCGGGCCGCCGCGGTGCTCACGCCTCCGGCTGCCCGGACTCCAGCTCCCGTGCCCAGGTGGTCGCCCACGCGTCGAAGGGGCGCAGGGCCTGGCCGAGGGACGCACCCAGCGGGGTGAGCGCGTAGCCGTCGGCCGCGGAGACGACGATGCCGTTCGCGGTGAGCTCGCGGAGCCGCTGGTAGAGGACGCTGGACGACAGCCCTTCGCAGCGGGCGAGCAGGGCGCGCGCGCCGAGCGGCCCGGCGCGCAGCTCCCAGAGGATGCGCAGCGCCCAGCGGCGGCCGAAGAGGTCCATGGCGGCCATCAGCGGCCGGCCGGTGGTCGAGCCGCGGACCGGCGTTCCAGGGCGCGGTGTCGGCATGGTCTCCCCTTGTGTTTCGTTATCCGAAACACTAGCATCCGAGTACTGTTTCGGATTCAGAAACGCAGGCTTCGGAAGCACGGCTCCGGGCACACCGGAGCCGCGGCTCCGGAGCGGCAACGGGAGGACCGATGTCGCGGATAGCGCCGCTGGAACCGCCGTACACCGATCGGGCCGCCGCCCTGCTCGCCCGCATGATGCCCGCGGGGGCACCGCCGATCGCACTGTTCCGGACCTTCGCCCAGAACCTGCCGATGACCGAGGCCATGCACGGGTGGGGCCGCTACGAGCTGGGCGGAGAGCTGAGCCTGACCATGCGGGAGCGCGAGATCGTCATCGACCGCACGTGCGCGCGGTGCGGCTGCGAGTACGAGTGGGGGGTGCACGTGCTGGTGTTCGCCGAACGGGTCGGGCTCACCCGCGAACAGACGGCCTCGCTCGTCCACGGCGGCCCCGACGACGCGTGCTGGACGTCCGGGCGCGAGCGGCTGCTCATCCGCGCCGTCGACGCGCTGCACGAGCACTCCGACCTGGACGACGCGCTGTGGGACCGGCTGGCGGCGGAGTTCGACGAGGCCCGGCTGCTCGACCTGCTGCTGCTCTGCGGCTGGTACCACGCGGTCAGCTTCGCCGCCCGGGCCGCGCGGGTGCCGCCCGAACCCGGTGCGCCGCGCTTCGCCGACGTGCTGCCCGGCCGCCGGTGAGCCGCCGGACGGTGGCGTTCACCGTGGTGGACGCCTGCCTGCGCGGGGGCGGGGGCGGCAGTCCGACCGCCGTGGTGGACGAGGCGGCCGGTGCGCCCCTGACCGACGACGAGCGCCGGGCCGTGCCCGCCCTGGCCGGCACCTCCCACGCGGTCTTCCTCGCGGGCGGCCCGGCCGCGACGGCCGTGCGGTTCTTCACCGCGGCGGGCGAACTGCCCGCGTGCGGGCACGGCACCGTGGCCGCCCTGGCCCACCTCGCCGAACGCGCCGGGGGCCGCGAGCACCGGGCCACCCTGCGGGCCGCGGGCCACGACCTCGCCGGCCGTGCCGTCCGCGGGGCGTCGTCCCTGTTCCGCGTCGCCTTCACGACCGGCCCGGTCGGCCTGCGCGAGCCGGCGGCGGACGAACTCGCCCTGCTCCTGCCCGTGCTGGGGCTCCCCGCCACCGCGCCCGCCCCCGGGGCCCGCGTGGCCACCCTGGGGCGCCCGCGGCTGCTCGTCCCGGTTGCGACCGCGTCCGCTCTCGCCGCCCTGGCCCCGACGCCGGAACGCCTTCGTGCCGCCTGCGACCACCTGGGCCTGCTCGGCTGCTACGTCCACACCCCGCCGACGGACGGCGGCCGGGTCGCGGCCCGGATGTTCGCCCCGTCGATCGGCGTCCCCGAGGACATCGCCAACGCCAACGGCACCGCCTGCCTGGCCGCCCACCTGTTCGCCCGGCAGGGCACGGCCCGGCTCACCGTCGGCCTGGGCGACGCGCTGGCCGCCCCGTCCGCCATCACCACCCGGGCCCGGACGGCGCCGTCCGGCCTCCTGGTCGAACTCGCCGCCACGGCGCGCGTCCGGCCCGGGCCCCGCTGAACGACGGGCCCGGGCCGCGCGCCCTCGGAGCGGCGTCCTAGCTCAGGGTCTTCACGGGTCCTAGCTCAGGGTCTTCACGGCCGCCGCGTCGTACGGCTTCAGCTCGTCGAGCCGGTTGCCGAGGACCTTCGCCGCCCACTCCGGGTCCTGGAGCAGGGCGCGGCCGACGGCCACCAGGTCGAACTCGTCGCGCTCCAGGCGGTCGAGGAGGTCGTCGAGGCCCTGGACCGGGGCGCCCTCGCCCGCGAAGGCGTGGAGGAAGTCGCCGTCGAGGCCGACCGACCCGACGGTGATGGTGGGCCTGCCGGTGAGCTTCTTGGTCCAGCCGGCCAGGTTCAGCTCCGAGTCCTCGAACTCCGGGAGCCAGTAGCGGCGGGTGGAGGCGTGGAAGGCGTCGACGCCGGCCGCGGCGAGCGGGGCCAGGATCGCCTCCAGCTCCTCCGGGGACTCGGCGAGCCGGGCGTCGTAGGCCTCCTGCTTCCACTGCGAGTAGCGGAAGATCACCGGGAACTCGGGGGAGACCGCCTCGCGGACCGCGGCCACGATCTCGGCCGCGAACTTCGTCCGGGCCACGGCGTCGCCGCCGTACGCGTCGGTGCGGCGGTTGGTGCCCGCCCAGAGGAACTGGTCGACGAGGTAGCCGTGGGCGCCGTGCAGCTCGATGCCGTCGAAGCCGATCCGCTCGGCCGCGGCGGCGGCCTCGGCGAAGGCGCCGATGACGTCGTCCAGGTCGCGCCGGGTCATCGCCCTGCCGGTGCCCTCGGTGCCGTCGACGCGGATGCCGGAGGGGCCCATGGCGGGGGCGTCGGCGTAGGGCGGCTGCCCCTGCTGCCGGACCATGCCGATGTGCCACAGCTGCGGCACGATGGTGCCGCCCGCCGTGTGGACGGCCTCGGCGACCTTCGCCCACCCCGCCAGCTGCTCCTCGCCGTGGAACCGCGGCACCCGGTCGCTCTGCCCGGCCGACTCGTGGCCGACGTACGTCCCCTCGGTGACGATCAGGCCCACCCCCGCGGCGGCGCGGCGGGCGTAGTACGACTGCACGTCCTCGCCGGGGACGCCGCCCGGGGAGAACATCCGCGTCATCGGCGCCATCACGATGCGGTTGGGGACGGTCAGGCCGTTGAGTGCGACGGGCCGGGCGAGGACCTCGGCGGCGCGGGAGGTGGCGGATCCATTCACGGTCATGCGTATTCCTCGGGGTGTCAGGCGGTACATGCACATGCATCGAACGCTGCAGGGGTCAACCGTTCCGGCGGCCGCGGCATTTCACTCCCGGGCCGGGCGGCACTGTGATCCCGGACACGAGGAGGCCCCGACCGTTCGCGCGGTCGGGGCCTTCCTCGTCCGCCGGGGATCCGGCGCGCCCTGCGGTCAGGCCTTGGCCTGGACGGCGGCCACGTACTTGACGGTGAACAGCATCGGGACGGCGAAGCCGGCGACCTGGACGAGCGTGGCGGGCGTCGAGTGGGCGTTGCCGGCGTGGGCGATGACGGCGAGCACCGCGGCCGTCACGGCGAAGGCCGCGGTCCACACGGCGGTGATGACGACGTTGGTCCGGATGAACGGCTTGAGGCTCCAGACCTCGCGGGGCGTGCTGCGCTTGGCGATGCCCAGGGTGAACGGCTTGCGGATGAGCAGCGAGACGCCGGCGATGAGCGCCAGGGTGGCCGAGGACAGGGCCGCCGAGTAGTCGTGGACGCCCGAGTCGGGGTCGGCGAAGGCGACCGCCGCCAGGATCGCGAAGAAGCCCGCCGAGCCCAGCTCGATGATCAGTGCGTCGAATCCCGTCCCGGCCTGGCGCTGCTGGGCGATCAGCGCCACCGCCACCAGCAGGGCGGCCACCGCGGCCCACTGCCACTGCCCGGACGGCAGCACGGAGAAGACGATCCACGGAAGGAAGGTGCGCAGGTACGACATCTCGGATCCCCCTCGATATTCCACTTCTGACAGGTCTGAACTTACATATGGCGGTCGCGACATGTCAACAGTGGAATGTAAGATGCTGTGCATGAGCCTTCGACACGCCCTGCTCGGCCTGCTGTCCGAGCACCCGGCCAGCGGATACGACCTGCTCAAGAGCTTCGACACCGCGCTGGCCGACGTCTGGCCCGCCACCCAGAGCCAGATCTACACCGAGCTCTCCAAGCTCGCCGACGCCGGACTGATCAGCGTCACGGCCGAGGGCCCCCGCGGCCGCAAGGAGTACACCCTCACCCGGGAGGGCCTCGCCGAGCTGCAGCACTGGCTGACCGAGACCAAGCCCCAGCGGAACACGCGCAGCGACGTCCTGCTGCGGGTCTTCTTCCTCGGCGTGCTCACCCCCGAGCAGGCCCGCGGCTACCTCACCGGGCTGATCGAGATGTCCGACCGGACCACCGAGCAGCTCCGCGGCCTCGACGACGCCATCGACTGGGGCGGCGACCAGCTCTCGGTCTACGGCCGGATCGCCCTGGAGTACGGCCTGCGCTTCAACGCCATGCGCCGCGAATGGGCCGAGTGGGCCGCCGGCCAGATCCACTGACTCCCCCGGAATGCGACGTAGCCGGATGGTACGAGATCCGGACTCGTGAGCAGTTGGCCCCAACGTGCTGTCCGATTCCCCCGAACGCTGTCCGTCGGTGTACGTACCCGTTCCGACCTGCGAAGGAGCGAACCGCCCGGCGGCGACCGGACGTCGCCGGACACGGTTGAACGAGACCCGGACGCGACCCCTCTCCGGTCAGCGGACGGCCAGGTGCCGTGCGAGGAACCCGCGGACGATCCGGCGGATCCTCGGAGTCGCGACGGCCGGGTCGACGGCTCCGGTCAGCGCATCCCGCGCCTGTGCCGTCAGCAACCCTGCCGCTTGGAGCTGCGGAACCATCGCGGCGTAGTCGGTGAAGATCCAGTGGCTGGCATCGGCGATGCGCTCGCGCTGCACCCACCGGCTCGACCGGGCGGTCAGGGCGGACCAGGACCGGTCGAGTTCGTGCCGTCGGGTGAACCCCTGGCTGCCGAGCAGGAGGAGCGGCTTCTCCACCCCTTCCGTCACGACCGGGAACGGTTCGGCCTTGTCGCCGGGTGCGGCGGGCGGGTGGTCCAGGTAGCCCTCCAGGTTGATCCCGGCGCGGACCAGCCGGTTCTCCCGCAGGGCCTCGGTGGCGGCGCTCCCGCCGGCGGAGTGTCCGTACAGGGCGATGCGGCGCAGGTCGAGCGTGTCGGCGAGCCCGGGAGGCAGCGGAAGGTCGGCTGCGTTGCCCAGGCGGTCGATGACGAAGTGCAGGTCGGCGATCCGCGTGTCGATCAACGTGCGCCAGAGGGACGGCTGGTCGCGCGGATCGCCGCGCAGGACTGTCGGGCGCACCACGTCCCCCCGGAACGGCGTGGCGGCCGGGAACTCGACCGCGGCCGGGTCCCCGGGGTGGTCGACGAGTACGACGACGGTGCCGCGGCTGGCCAGGTCCTCGGCCAGGGAGGTGCCCAGGCCGCGCGGGTCCCCGCCACCCGGGCTGAACACCAGCACCGCCCGTCGGCCCGGCAGCACGGGTGCACCGGGGAAGGAGTGGGACAGGGTGGCGGCCCAGTCCACGCCCGCGGCGGGCAACTGCAGGGGCGTCTGAGGGACGATCCGCCCGAACCAGGCCGCGGCCTCCGGGGGCAGTTGCGGGGCAGGGGAGAGGCCGGCGGCGGACCGGGCCGGATAGAAGACCGTCAGCATCAGTTCACGCACCGGGATCGAGGGGTCCCACGGGTCGCGGCGGGAGGCGTCGACGAGGTAGGCCGACCAGCAGCCCACGGGGTGGCGGCCGGTCGGCGCGGGCAGGGTGAGGACGGCGTCGCCCGGTGGGCCGCCCGGGGTCGCCCCGGCGGTCGGAGTCGGAGAGCCGGTCCGGGAGCCGGCGTGGGCGCGGGTGCCGCCGAGCAGGAGGGCGGCGGAGCCGAGCAGCACGGACGTGGTGACGGTGCGTCGGTCCAGGGTGAAGTCGCGGTTCATGCGGCACAGGCTGTCCCGCTCGGCCGGGCCCGTGCGAACGTTGAGGCTGAGAGCTCAAGGATGGCGTCAGGGGCGCCGTCCGTGGCGACACGCGGGGGGCGTCGTGCTTCGGATCCACTTCACGCCGGAGGACTTCGCCCGGGTCGGCCTCGCAGCCCGGCCGGCGCCGCTCCAGGAGCTCAACGTGGCGTTGACGATGATGTGCCGCCGGGGCGACGACCTGCTCCACGGGCCGTGGCGGCGCCGGGCGGTGCATGCGCTCCCGAAGGCGGCCCGCCCGCTCGCCGACCTCGTTCCGGCCGGCCTGGCACCGGGATTCCTGGACGCGGTGGCGGACTCCCTTCCGGAAGCCCTGGAGGAAGTGCGCACGGCCCCTTCCGCGTTCGTCCGCGCCGAGCTGGAGCGCGTCTACCGGCCCGTGCGGAGGCCGGTGCCGGCGTGGATCAACGACCTCGGCCGGGGCGACGCCGAGGCCCGGCGGCTGATCCGCCGTGCGCAGCGTTCGGCGTTCGAGGCTCTGCTCGAACCGGTCTGGGAGCAGGTGCAGGACCTGCACCACGCCGAGTTCGTCCGCCGAGCGGTGCAACTCGCCGAAGGCGTCGGCCCGGTGCTGGCCGGGCTGCTGCCCGGTGCCCGCCTGCACGGCAGTGTCTGGGAGCTCCCGGGCGTGCCGGGAGACGTCCACCTCGGCGGGCGCGGACTCCTTCTCCTGCCGACCTTCCACTGGTCCGGCGGGCCGCTGCTGTCCGACCTCCCCGGCCGTCGGGTCGTGGTCACCTATCCGGCCGGCCCCGGCCTCCTCCTGCCGCGGCCCGACGGCTCCGCCGGCCCGCGGGCACTGGGGAGGGTGCTCGGGAACACCCGTGCCGAACTGCTGCACCTCCTGGCCGAAGAGCGCACCACGACCGAGCTCGCCCGCCGCCTCCACGTCAGCGCCGCCACGGTCTCGGCCCACACCGCGGCCCTTCGCGGCGCCGGCCTGATCTCCACCGAACGGGCCGGGAAGGCCGTTCTGCACCGGCGCACCGCACTCGGCAGCCTGCTGCTGGGGCAGAGCGCCTGAGCGCACCCGCTGCTCCAGCCCTCACGCCTTCCAATTCTCCCGAGCCCCGTCCGCTGGGGTTCACACCTGTCCTGACCTGCGGCGGGACGGTAGGTCCGGCGGTGGATGAACCTGGTTGGACGGAGGTGAATGAGACCGGAACCGCGACCACGCTGCCTGGCACCTACGGCCAGATCGCCCATCTCGTTCCTGGTCAGCTATCTGTGTCTTTGGGATGTCGGGGCGAGGCGTAGACGAGATGGACAGTCCGCCCTGGAGAGTCGACGAGGTAGCGCACGCGCCCGCCGGCGGTTACCTCGTACTCCCACTGCGGCAGCTCGGTCCCTCCGAGAGCGCGGGAGGCGAGGCGGCCTCGGAGCCGGTGCTGTCGATCGGGGTCACTCGTGGACAGGGGGTTGGTGCGGAGGGCTTCGAAGCAGCGGCGGGTGTTCCCGGGCGCCTCCGTGCAGAGGTCGCCCCACCCCTTGGCGGCTTCGTTGGTGGCGAATCGCAGCCGCCACTCGTCATCGATCGGTGGTGGCGGGACGTCGTCTCCGCGCTTTGGGCTCACGGGGCGGGTACCTCACCGTGGTCCTCACGGGGGAGCGCTTCGGTGAGCTGCGCGCTCAGCTCGGGGTCCGCGAGGATCCTGGCGGTGGCGCGCCACTCGACGATCACGCGGTGCAGGCTGGCGTGGACGTCCAACTCCACCGCGTCGCGGGTGGCGTTCACGAGGTCGACGACGAACTCGCGTACCTCCTCGGCCGACAGGTGTCGGGTCCACGGGAAGACCTCGGGGAGCGCGAGGAGAACCGCGCGCGCACCCTCGTCGCTGGTGATCAGGGCCGCGAACAGTCGCGCGGTGACATCCGCCGTCTCCTCGCGCTGACGGTCGTGGCGTTCGGTGGTCAGGTACAGGTCCTCGCCGTCACGGCGGGTGACGTGGACGCGTTGCGCCTGCTCGACGGTGTCCGCGACGCGCTTCGAGTTCTTCGACAGGTCGGAGAACGACACGGTGAGAGTGGACATGCAGCCACGCTACTTCGGAATACGTTCCGAAGTCAATGCGGCGTCGTCGGCGAGCAGGGTGGCCCCGATCGGGGATGCGGCCTCGAGAGCGAGTGTGCCGGGCAGTTCCGCCTCCCGTGCCCGAACCCCGTCCGCCGGGGTTCACGGTCAGCCTGACCTGCGGCAGGGCCCATCACTGGACAGCGTCTGAACCTGGTTGGACGGGGGTGAATGAGACCGGAACTGAGACCACGCTCCGTCCTCCGGCGTTCATCCTGGCCGGCTCAGGTTCTTCCGGCGTGCGCGGAAAAGGTCAGACTTTCATCACCACGACGTGGTCCGGCAGCAGTCTCTCCAGGTCCTCCGGGTCGGAGGTGAAGACGGTCACCTGCCCCCGCTGCCGTAGCGCCACCACCGCGAGCACGGCGTCGATCGCGTACTTGTGTCCGTGCAGGCCGGCGTCCGCCAGCAGCCGACGTGCCTGTCGTGCCTCGTCCTTGCCCAGTTCTGCGATGTTCACCCGCGACAGCACCCAGTCCCAGCGCTGCTCTGTGGTGCGCGCGTCGTACGCCTCGACCAAGGTCATCGGCGAGGTGACGATCTCTGCCTCGCCGCGGGCGGCGAGATCGAGCCGGGCGATCATCATCCGGTCGCCGCGAACCGCGAGCGACAGTGCCTCGCTGTCCAGAACGAAGACGCGCAGCCGCCGGACTTCCTCGGCGCGCTTCTTCACGCGGCCGCCCCGCTGCTCTCGCCACGGGCCGCGCGTCGCCGGTCGTGCTCCGCGTCGAGGTCGTCCAGTTCCGCGTAGGCGGCAGCCCGTTCGTCACTGCTGACCGGCCCGTGCTCTTCCTCCAGCCAGACGACCAGTTCCTGCAGACGGTCGCGGTCGCGCTTGGCTCGGAGGGCGTCGGCGACATAGGCGGAGAGGCCGCGATCAGCACTGTCCGCGCGGATCTCGTCCAGCAGTTCCTCAGGGAGGGTGACGGTGACCTTCTTGGATGCCATACATGCCACCATACTCGCCATATGACAGGGTGGCCCAACTCCCCGGGAAGCGCCGAAGGCCCGGACCGCAGTTGCGGTCCGGGCCTTCGATCAGGCGGAGGATACGAGATTCGAACTCGTGAGGGGTTGCCCCCAACACGCTTTCCAAGCGTGCGCCCTAGGCCTCTAGGCGAATCCTCCGTGGGAGAGCTTAGTACATGTTCAGGGGTGGTCGCGACCACGTATCTCGTAGGCGGCGGAGGTGCGTGACCTGCGGATCGGGGAGGTGGAGGTACGGGGCGGGAATCCGGTACTGTGGGGACCAGCCCCTCGTGTGGCGTCATCTCTCTGAACCCCCCCAGGGCCGGAAGGCAGCAAGGGTAAGAGGGCTCTGGCGGGTGCACGAGGGGTCTTTGCGTTCCCGGGGCCCGCGGGGCCCGGCCGAGGGGCGACGCGTTTGTCGGCCCGTCCCGATATCGTCGGTGGTGTGTCCCTAGCCCTGTACCGCCGCTATCGCCCCGAGACTTTCGCCGAGGTCATCGGGCAGGAGCACGTGACCGCTCCGCTCCAGCAGGCCCTGCGCAACAACAGGGTCAACCACGCGTACCTGTTCAGCGGCCCGCGCGGCTGCGGCAAGACGACGAGCGCGCGCATCCTCGCCCGCTGCCTGAACTGCGAGCAGGGGCCGACGCCGACGCCGTGCGGGGAGTGCCAGTCCTGCCGGGACCTCGCGACGGGCGGGCCCGGGTCGATCGACGTGATCGAGATCGACGCCGCGTCGCACGGTGGCGTGGACGACGCGCGTGAGCTGCGCGAGCGGGCGTTCTTCGCGCCGGTGCACAGCCGGTACAAGATCTTCATCCTGGACGAGGCGCACATGGTGACCTCGGCCGGCTTCAACGCGCTGCTGAAGGTGGTGGAGGAGCCGCCGGAGCACCTGAAGTTCATCTTCGCGACCACGGAGCCGGAGAAGGTGATCGGGACGATCCGTTCCCGGACGCACCACTACCCGTTCCGGCTGGTGCCGCCCGGCACGCTGCGCGACTACCTGGCGGAGGTCTGCGGGCGCGAGCGGATCCAGGTCGAGGACTCCGTCTTCCCGCTGGTGGTGCGGGCCGGCGCCGGGTCCGTGCGTGACTCGATGTCGGTGATGGACCAGCTGCTGGCCGGCGCGGCCGAGTCCGGCGTCACCTACCAGATGGCCACCGCGCTGCTCGGGTACACCGACTCGGCGCTGCTGGACGAGGTGGTGGACGCGTTCGCCGCGCACGACGGGGCCACCGTGTTCCAGGTGATCGACCGGGTGGTCGAGGGCGGGCACGACCCGCGCCGGTTCGTGACGGACCTGCTGGAGCGCCTGCGGGACCTCGTCATCCTGGCCACCGTGCCGGACGCCGGCGAGAAGGGGCTGATCGACGCCCCGGCGGACCGGGTCGCGGTCATGCAGGCGCAGGCGGACGCCTTCGGGGCCGCCGAGCTGAGCCGGGCGGCCGACCTCGTCAACACCGGGCTGACCGAGATGCGGGGGAACGCGGCGCCGCGGCTCCAGCTGGAGCTGATCTGCGCCCGGGTGATGCTGCCCGGCGCGTACAGCGACGAGCTGTCCCTGCAGGCGCGGCTGGACAAGCTGGAGCGGCGCGCGGCGGCCGGCGGGTTCGCCGCCCCGGTGGGCGCGATGCCGCAGCCCGGTGCGGTGGCGCCGATGGCCCCGGTGGCGGCCGCCCCCGCCCCGATGGCCCCGGCCGCGGCGATGGCGCCGACGGCCCCGGTGGAGGCCGTGCCGGCGCCGCCGGTCCAGGCCGCTCCGGTCCAGCAGGCGCCCGCACCCGCGCCGGCCGGGCCCGCGCCCGGGGCGTGGCCGATCCCGCGCAGCTTCCCGCCGGCCGGCGGTGCGCCCGTGCAGCCGGCTCCGGCGGCACCGACGCAGCCCGCGCCGGTCCAGGCACCGCCCGTCCAGCAGGCGCCCGTCCAGCAGGCGCCCGCCCCGGCCCAGCCCGCCCCGGCGGCACCGGGCGGCGGCCAGCCGTCTGGCGCGGCGCAGCAGGGGGCCGCGCAGGTCCGGCAGCTGTGGCCGCAGATCCTGGAGGCGGTGAAGAACCGCCGCCGTTTCACGTGGATCCTGCTCAGCCAGAACGGCCAGGTGGCCGGGTTCGACGGCAGCGTGCTCCAGGTGTCGTTCATCAACGCGGGCGCCCGGGACAGCTTCGTCGGCAGCAACAGCGACGACGTGCTGCGGCAGGCGCTGTCGGACGCGCTCGGGGTGGACTGGCGGATCGAGTGCATCGTCGACCCGTCGGGCGGCTCGGCCGGCGGGGGCGGCGGTGGTCCGGCCCCGGCGGCGGGCGGAAACGTCGGCGGTGGCGGCGGCTGGGGTGCACCACCGGCGCGTCCGGCGGCGTCCGCGCCCCCGGTGCAGCCCGCTGCGCCCGCGCCCGTACCGGCTCCCGCGCCCGCTCCGATGGCCCCGCCCCCGTCGGCACCGGCCGCCCCGGTGGCTCCGCCGCCGGTGCGGGCGCCGTCCGCGCCGTCCGGCCCGGCGGTCGCCCCGGAGGACGACATTCCGGAGGAGGACGACCCGGACCTGAACGAGGAGGCGTTCTCCGGCCAGGAGCTGATCATCCGCGAGCTGGGGGCCACCGTCCTGGAGGAGATCCGCCACAGCGGAGGCTGACGGCCACGGTGGCTGACGGCCACGGTGGCCGGCCGCCCCGACGGCGGACCACCGCCGGGGCGGCGCCGGCAGCACGTAGGCTCGTGACGACGAAGCAAGGCGAGCAAGACGAGCAAGACGAGCAAGCCGAGCAAGACGAACCCGAACGCAAGGGAGTGTGCCGTGTTCCCCGGTGGTGGCCAGCCCAACATGCAGCAGCTGCTCAAGCAGGCGCAGAAGATGCAGCAGGACCTCGCCAAGGCGCAGCAGGAGCTGGCCGAGGCGAAGGTGAACGGCTCGGCGGGCGGTGGCCTGGTCGAGGCCACGGTGACCGGTGCCGGTGAGCTGGTGGCGCTGACCATCGCCCCGGCCGCGGTCGACCCGGAGGACACCGAGACCCTGGCCGACCTGATCCTGGCGGCGGTCCGGGACGCGAACCAGACCGCGCAAAAGATGCAGGCCGAGCGGATGGGCCCGCTGACCCAGGGCCTGGGCGGCGGCATCCCGGGTCTGCCGTTCTGACCGCGTCCGACGCGGTCTGACGTCGCCGCCCGGCGCATTCCGACGTCACCGTCCGACACGTTCTGACGGCATCGTCCGGCGCGTTCCGACGTCATCACGGTCTGGAGTTCAACCGGCGGACCTGTGTGATTTATGCGGGAGTCGGGCGTCGGGCGGTGTGCCCGGCGCCCGATTCGTTGGATGATGGCACCGGAGCACCCCGAGCGGTGCCCCACCGACCACCCGAGGGAAGGCGCGACGTGTACGAGGGCGTGGTTCAGGACCTGATCGACGAACTGGGCAGGCTGCCCGGCGTCGGGCCCAAGAGCGCGCAGCGGATCGCCTTCCACGTCCTGCAGGCCGACCCCGTCGACGTGCGCCGGCTGGCGCACGCGCTGCTGGAGGTCAAGGACAAGGTCCGGTTCTGCGTGGTCTGCGGCAACGTCGCGGAGGCCGAGCAGTGCCGGGTCTGCCTCGACCCGCGCCGCGACCTCGCGGTGATCTGCGTGGTCGAGGAGCCCAAGGACGTCGTCGCCATCGAGCGCACCCGCGAGTTCCGCGGCCGCTACCACGTGCTGGGCGGCGCGATCAGCCCGATCGAGGGCGTCGGACCGGACGACCTGCGGATCCGCGAGCTGCTGTCGCGCCTCGCGGACGGCACGGTCACCGAGCTGATCCTGGCCACCGACCCCAACCTGGAGGGGGAGGCGACCGCCACCTATCTGGCCCGGCTCTGCAAGCCGATGGGCCTGAAGGTGACCCGGCTGGCGAGCGGACTGCCCGTCGGCGGGGATCTGGAGTACGCGGACGAGGTCACCCTCGGTCGCGCCTTCGAAGGGAGACGACTGCTCGATGTCTGACCGGACGATCAACCAGCAGCCCCACACGCCCCACCAGGCCGGTCCGGAGCACGACCGGCACGCCCCGCACACTCACGCGCACGGCTCGGAGCCGGACGACTTCGCGGTGCAGATCGCGGACTCGGTGGAGAGCTTCGTCCTCGCCGTCACCGAGGTCGCCAAGGGCGACGAGCCGGGCAGCGCCGTCTCGCTGCTCCTCCTGGAGGTCTCGCAGCTGCTGCTGGCCGGCGGCCGGCTCGGTGCCATCGAGGACGTCGTCCCCGAGGACCGGTTCGAGCCCGACGCCGGTCCGGAGCCGGACGGCGAGCAGCTGCGCGAGCGGCTGGCCGAGCTGCTCGCGCCGATCGACGTCTACCACGAGGTCTTCGACCCGTACGGGCCGCCGGAGAAGCCGAACGCCTTCCGCATCTCGGACGACCTGGCCGGCGTGGTCAGCGAGCTGCAGCACGGGCTCACCCACTACCGCGAGGGGCGGGTCAGCGAGGCGCTCTGGTGGTGGCAGTTCTCGTACCTCTCCAACTGGGGCACGACCTGCACGGCGGTGCTCCGGGCGCTGCAGTCGCTGATCGCCCACGTCCGGCTGGACAGCCCGATCGGCGCGGTGCCGGACGGAGCGGACACCGACGACGACGGCCTCACCGACGAGCAGCTGGAGCAGCAGGCCGGCGATCTGATGGCGGCCGAACTGGGGCTCGGGCGGTAGTCCGGCCGGAATCCGCCGGTCCCCGGCCGGAAACGGCGGTCCTCCGCCGGGGCCGGGTGACTGTGACGGAGACCTCAGGTTTTTCCGCCCGGCGGAAAACCCCCGGGGTCCCAGTCCGTTCGTCCGCCGATTCTCCGGGACGACGGCGGCGCGCCCGCAGACCTGCCGGTGCCGGCCCCCGCACCACCGCCCACCTGCTGAAACGGCCGTCTCATCATGTGGAAGGCGGCGGTCGCGGCACCCCTGCTCGGTAGACTGGCGCCGACCGCACAGCCCCCGCCACCCGGGGGTGCGGGGGCCCCGGGCCCCCGGAAACGACACGAGTCGAGGAGCGCACGTGGGCCTTGTCGTGCAGAAGTACGGCGGCTCATCCGTTGCGGATGCCGAGGGCATCAAGCGCGTGGCCCGTCGAATCGTTGACGCCAAGAAGGCCGGCCATGAGGTCGTCGTCGTGGTGTCCGCGATGGGCGACACGACGGACGAGCTCATCGAACTCGCGGAGCAGGTGTCACCCCTCCCTGCCGGCCGTGAGTTCGACATGCTGCTGACCGCTGGAGAGCGCATCTCCATGGCTCTGCTGGCCATGGCGATCAAATCCCTGGGTCACGAGGCCCAGTCCTTCACGGGCAGCCAGGCCGGTGTCATCACCGACTCCGTCCACAACAAGGCGCGCATCATCGACGTCACGCCGGGCCGCATCCGCACCGCCCTGGACGAGGGCAACATCGCGATCGTGGCCGGCTTCCAGGGCGTCTCGCAGAGCAGCAAGGACATCACCACGCTCGGCCGCGGCGGTTCGGACACGACCGCCGTCGCCCTCGCCGCGGCGCTCAAGGCCGAGGTGTGCGAGATCTACACGGACGTGGACGGCGTGTTCACCGCCGACCCGCGCGTGGTGAAGAAGGCCCGCAAGATCGACTGGATCGCGTACGAGGACATGCTGGAGCTGGCCTCGTCCGGTTCCAAGGTGCTGCTCGACCGCTGTGTGGAGTACGCGCGGCGCTACAACATCCCGATTCACGTACGCTCGTCCTTCTCGGGGCTTCCCGGGACGATCGTCAGCAACGACAACCCGAACCAGCCCGAAGGGGGCGAGATGGAGCAGGCCATCATCTCCGGAGTCGCCCACGACACGTCGGAGGCCAAGGTCACGGTCGTCGGCGTGCCGGACAAGCCGGGCGAGGCGGCGCGCATCTTCCGCGCCATCGCGGACGCCGAGGTCAACATCGACATGGTGGTGCAGAACGTCTCCGCCGCGTCGACCGGGCTCACCGACATCTCCTTCACCCTGCCGAAGACCGAGGGCCAGAAGGCCATCGACGCGCTCGGCCGGGTCAAGGAGGGCATCGGCTACGAGTCGCTGCGCTACGACGACGCGATCGGCAAGATCTCCCTGGTCGGCGCCGGCATGCGCTCCAACCCGGGCGTCACCGCCACCTTCTTCGAGGCGCTCTCCGGGGCAGGCGTCAACATCGAGCTGATCTCCACCTCGGAGATCCGCATCTCGGTGGTCACCCGCGCCGAGGACGTGCCGGAGGCCGTCCGCGCCGTGCACACCGCCTTCGGGCTGGACAGCGAGTCGGACGAGGCGGTCGTCTACGGAGGCACCGGGCGATGACCCGGCGGCCGAACCTCGCCGTCGTCGGCGCCACCGGCGCGGTCGGCGAGGTGCTGCTCGGCCTGCTCTCCCTCCGCCAGGACATCTGGGGCGAGGTGCGCCTCGTCGCCTCCCCGCGCTCGGCCGGCCGCAAGCTGACCGTGCGCGGGGAGCCGGCCGAGGTGCACCCGCTCACCGAGGAGGCCTTCGACGGGATCGACGTCGCGCTGTTCGACGTCCCCGACGAGGTCTCCGCCCGCTGGGCGCCGGTCGCCGCCGCCAAGGGCGTCGTCGTGGTGGACAACTCCGCGGCGTTCCGGCTGGACGAGTCCGTCCCGCTGGTCGTCCCCGAGGTCAACGCGGCCGCGGCGAGGATCCGCCCGCGCGGCATCGTGGCCGGCCCCAACTGCGCCACCCTCGCGATGATCGCGGCGATCGGCGCGCTGCACGCCGAGTACGGGCTCAGCGAGCTCGTCGTCGCCTCCTACCAGGCGGCCTCCGGCGAGGGCCGGGCCGGCGTGGACGCGCTGCGCTCGCAGGTCGCGCTGGTGGCCGGCACCGAGGTCGGCGAACAGACCGGCGACCTGCGCGCGGTGATCGCCGACCAGGGGCCGTTCGCCGCCCCGCTGGCACTCAACGCGGTGCCGTGGGCCGGCACGCTGATGGACGGCGGCTGGTCCTCCGAGGAGCTGAAGCTCCGTGACGAGTCGCGCAAGATCCTCGGTCTGGCGGGCCTGAAGGTCTCCGCGACCTGCGTCCGCATCCCGGTGGTCCGCACCCACGCGCTGGCCGTGCACGCGGTCTTCGAGCGCGAGGTCACCCAGGAGCACGCCCAGGAGATCCTCCGCGACGCCCCCGGCGTGGTGCTCTACGACGACCCGGCGGCGGGCGAGTTCCCCACCCCGAACGACGTGGTCGGCACCGACCCGGTCTGGGTCGGGCGGGTCCGCCGGGCGCTGGACGACCCGGCCGCGCTGGACCTCTTCCTCTGCGGCGACAACCTGCGCAAGGGCGCCGCGCTGAACGCCCTTCAGATCGCCGAGCTGGTGGCGGGCGAGCTCTCCGGCTGACGCCCCGTGGGCCGGCCCGGTGCCGTACGGGCGCCCGCGGACGGCTTCCCTCCGAATCCCCTGGAGGCGGCTCCGGCCGATGAGCGAGAATGTCCCGCGGGCCGGGCAACCATGACAGGGGATCGAGTGTCCAACGGGCGTGGCGAACGTATTGGTGGGGGCAGGGGCGGGCATCTCGGCAGCGGCCGCGGTGACGTTCCCGCCGCGCGCCCAGCGGCCTGCGGATAGGCCGGAAGCGAAAAAGATGACGGCGGTCGCACCCGGCCCGGCGGACTCCGGGGCCGGCACCAGCGCGGGCACCAGCGAAGACCTGCTCACCGAGACCTACCAAGCCCACTACCGTTCGCTGCTGCGGCTGGCGGCGCTGCTCCTGGACGACCTCTCGACCTGCGAGGACGTGGTCCAGGAGGCGTTCATCCGGGTGCACGCGGCCCGGCGCCGGGTGCGCGAGCCCGAGAAGACGCTCGCCTACCTGCGGCAGACCGTGGTCAACCTGTCCCGCTCCACGCTGCGGCGCCGGATCCTCGGCCTGCGGCTGCTGCCGAAGCCCATGCCTGACATGGCCAGTGCAGAAGAAGGGGCCTACGATGCGCTGGAGCGCGATCAGTTGAAGGCCGCGTTGCGGGGTCTGCAACGCCGTCAGCGGGAGGTTCTGGTGCTGCGTTACTTCGTGGACATGACGGAGGCGCAGGTCGCGGAGACCCTGGGCATCTCGCTGGGCTCGGTGAAGGCGTACGGCTCACGGGGGCTCGCCGCGCTGCGGGTCCAGATGGAGGCCGGGCATGGCTGACGACAGGCGGGGACCGGAGCACGGCGGGCCCGGCGGATCCCGGCCCGGCCGTGAAGGCGGCGGCGGCAAGGACGGCCTGAGCGGGGAGGAGCTGCTGCTCCGTGAGCTGATGCAGCGTGCGGTGGCCGAACTCCAGCCCGACCCCGCCGGACTGCACCGGATCCGTCGCGCGGTACCCCGGCGGCGGGCCGCCGTCCGCGGCGCCTGGACCGGCGCCGCCGCGCTGGCGCTCGCCGTCGCGATCGCGCTGCCCGCCCTGCACGACCCCGAGCACCTGGGCCTCTCCGGCGGCCCCGGCTCGCCGACCGCCCACGGCGGGACGGCCTCGACCGCCGACGACGACGGCACCTCCGGCACCGACCCGCACGACGCGGAGCAGTCCCCGCACCCCGGCCCGGGTGCGACCGGCGGCAGCGGCAGCCCGTCCGGCCCCGCCGGCTCCTCGCCCAGCCCCGGGGCGAGCACCCTCAACACCGGCCCGGGCTCGTCCGCCCCGGCCGTGGTGCCCAGCACCGCCGGCGGCGACGGCACGCTGGTGCCGCTCTGCTCCCGGACCGACCTCGGGCAGGGCGCCTCCCGGGTCGGCAGCGCCGACGGGGACGGGCGGATCTACGGGTACTTCACGGTGGTCAACACCTCCGCACACGCCTGCCGGCTCGGCGGACCGGGCTCGGTCGCGGTCATCGGCGCCACCGGGACGGACACCGGCCGGATCCGGGTGGCCGACCACACCACCGGCGACCCGGCCACCGGACTGCCGGCCCCGGCCGCCGCGTCCGCCACCGACACGGCCGGCCAGGGGCTGCTGCTCGCACCGCGGGCCGGCTACCGGGTGGACTTCGGCTGGGTGCCGGACGCCGCGGGCTGCCCGGCCGGCAGCGGTGCCAGGCCCAGCAGCACGGCCGGGCAGGGCAACCTGGCCGGCCCCGGCCCGGTCGGCACCGCCGGAGCCGCCCAGGCCGCCGGACCGGGCGGCTCCGCCGGCGCGGCCCCGGCGGCCGCCCCCTCGGCGGCCGCCACCGGGGCGCCCCCGGCCTCCGCCTCGCCGACGGCCGGCCCGACCGGCGCCCCGAGCCCCACGGCCACCCCGAGCACCGGCCCCAGCACGCCGGCGGCCACCGCCACCCTCGCCCACACTCCGGCGCCGGGCAGCCCGTCCGTCGCGACGGCCGTCCTCCCGGGCGCCTGCGCGGGCACCGTCTACCGCACCGCCCCCCAGCTCCTCCCGGCCCCGTCGGCCCCCACGGCGTCCGCCGCGGCCTCGGAGGGCTGAGGTCCGGGCCGGGCCCGGAGCAGGAAGTCGGCGGGGCCGACTTCTCGTGCCGGGGAGCGACCCCTGTGGTCGGGAAGCGTGTGAGGAGTGGTTACCGTGGGGGGTGTGTACCGGTTCCTCCTCACCCCGCGCTGGCTGAGCGGCACCGCGCTGGCCGTGGCGGCCGTGGCGGTGTGCGTCTGGCTGGGCTCCTGGCAGCTCGGCCGGTTCGAGGACAAGGTCTCCTCGCACCGGGAGACCGGCAGGTCGGTGGACGACCCCGGCGCGGCCAGGCCGCTCGGCGAGCTGCTCGGCGGCGCGCAGCCGCAGGTCACCACCGAGACCGTCGGCCGGGCCGTCACGGTCTCCGGCACCTTCGACCAGGACCACCAACTGCTCGTCCCCAACCGGGTGCTGGACGGCAAGCAGGGCTACTACGTGCTCACCCCGCTGCGCACCCCGGACGGCCGGACCGTCGCCGTCGTCCGCGGCTGGGCCCCGGGCGCGCCCGCAGCGGCCGGAACCACCGCCACCGCGGCGCCCGCGGGCGAGGTGACGGTGACCGGGCGGCTGCAGGCCGGCGAGACCACCGGCAGCGGCGGCGCGGTGGCCGGCGGGCTCCCGGCCGGACAGCTCGGCACGATCAACCAGGCCGCGCTGGTCAACAAGCTCTCCTACGACGGCTGGTACGACGGCTGGGTGTCCGCGGACGCGGCGCCGGCCGGGCTGACCCCGGTGCCGACGGTGCAGCCGCAGGGCGGTGACGGGCTGAGCCTGCGCGCGTTCCAGAACCTCGGGTACACCCTGGAGTGGTTCGTCTTCGGCGGCTTCGTCGTCTTCATGTGGTTCCGCCTGGTGCGCCGCGAGGCGGAGGCCGAGCAGGACCGGGCCCTCGGGCTGGACCCGGTCCTGGAGTAGCCGGTCGCCGTCCCGGCGTCGGCTCGGCTCAGCGCGTCGGTTCAGCGGGTTCGGTTCAGCGGGTCGGCTTCGCCGCCGGAACGCCGGGTGCGGGCGGCAGCGCCGGGACGGACGGCGCCGGCGGCCTGCCGGACGTCCCCGGCACGGCCGGGGAACCGGGGGAGGCCGGGACCGGGGACGACACGGCCGGCGACGGGGAGGCCGGCGGCGGGTTGCCGCAGCGACTGCCGCTCCCGCTGTTGCTCCCGTAGTCGTCGTCGTCATCGTCGTCGTGGTCGGTGTGGTGGCGCACCTTGCGTCCGCTCTTGGAGCCCTTGGACCCGGACGACTTCGACCCGGACGACTTCGACCCGGACCCGGACTTGGCGAGTACGACGACCCCGTCCGCGCCCTCGGCCGTGCTGCCGGTGACGCCCGCGCTGTCCGTGGCCTCCGTGCCGTCCGTGACCGCCCTGCCGTCCGTGACCGCCCTGCCGTCCGTGACCGCCCTGCCGTCCGCGCCGTCCGTGCCGGTGAAGGCCGCCTGCACGGCGAGCGTCCCGCCGGAGGCGCTCGCCCGCACCGACGCCGAAGCCGTGGCCGGGGCGGTGGCCGAAGGCGTCGCCGTCGGCCGGGGCGGCCGCGGCGGCCCGGGGGGGGTTCG